>DUHU01000105.1 GCA_013330765.1 Candidatus Poseidoniaceae archaeon
GACGCGATCGCGGCACAAGCGACGCTCATCCTGCTGTTGGTCGGAAGCGCGGCCGGAGGCCTCTACGGCGAATTGGGCGTGGTGCTGATGATCGCCTTCGGAACCATGGTGCTGCACGGTATGGCACTTCTGCGTGGAACAGGAAACCTCGCGAGCTTGGGCATCGCTGCCTCCTACCTTTGGGTCGGTGTGCACGCCCTCTCGGACGGTTGGGTGGTCCTCGGGTTGCATCTTGTGCCCCTCGAGGACGACGTGCTGACCTTCCTCCTGATGGCCAGCATCACCGGCATGAACGCCGTGATGGCCACGCGTTTCGCGCGGCACGACAATTGGTTTTCTGCGGCCTTGCAGGCGATGGGGCTCGGGCGCCCCGGCTTGTGGGCGGTTTCCGTCGGTCTCGGGATGATCGGGGCCACGTTGTCGGTGGCTGCAAACCGCGAAGACGTCGGGTATGCCTTGGCGCAAGTGGCGTTGTTGTTGACCGCGTTTTCGGGCTCGTATCTCGCCGTACGTGGCGTACCTTGGGCTTCCCTCCAACCGTGGGTCTTGTGGATTCCTTCGCTGTTGACCTTGGCGATCATTCCCATGGTGACCCTCAACCTCGACGTATCCGGCCTGTCCGTGTATGCGCTGCACGCCGGCTTGATGGTGGCGTCAGCCTCCGTCGTCGTCTTGCGACACGAAGCCAGCGTTTCCGACCATGTCTTGTGGATGGGTTCGGTGGCCTTGGTCGTCCTGCTCACCTTGCTCGTGCCCTCGGGTACGGGCGACACCGGTCAGCCCCTGCTCGTAGGAGGCGTGTTGGTGGTTTGGACCGGCTTGGGATGGTTGGCACTTCGCCGCGATGCTCCCTCGTTGGCCGGGACCGCCGTGGTGAGCCCCTGGGTCTGGGCCTTGCTCTTCGTCGGGGATTTGGACGACCGTCTGCTTTCCAGCGACATCGTCACCATTGAACTGAGCAGCGCCGTGCTGGCATTTTTCCTCGCTGGCTCGACGGCCATCACCTATGCCGTCAACCTCCGTTTGGGCGACACCGGCGTCAACCTTGGCCGCAATTTCACCGGTGGCACCGAATTGAGCGCTCGCATCCGCGACGCAGGAAGCCTCGATCTTTGGACGGCCGGAGCAGCATTGACGGTTCTGACTGTCCTTGTGTCGCTTCTTGGTGAAGGGCTCCCCCTCGAACTGGGCCTCTTGTTCATCGTCACGCCCATGCTCGTCGAGGCGTTGGTGGCCTTCCTAGGAGGGCGTCGACATCATCCACGCCGTACGCTTGTCATGACCGGTGTTGCCTCGTTGGCGGTGGTGTGGAACCTCGGTCACGCTTCGATTCTCGGGGGCGCCTTGCTCGTCTCAATTGGCCTTCTGATGGTCGACGGCGCCCGGAGGAAGGACCTCGTCGAAAACCTCGACGAGTTAGAGGGAATGGACGTGGACGAAGGAGGCCTGCACGCGCTGTTGTTGGGTTTCCTGATGTTGATGGCCCTCGTCCGTTGGTTGCAACCGGAGCAGGGGACCGTCGATGGTCTCGGCCTCTCCAATGATGCAGGTGCCTTGGGGGCGGCGGTGGCCGTCTCGTTGGCGATGTTCGCTCGACGCGAGGTCCTTAGCGGCCGCTTGATCACCAACGTGTTGTGCGCGTTGGGCCTTCTGGTGGCCATGTTGCTCGTCAGCCTTGAAGCACAACTGCCTTGGCTCCAAGCCTCCCTTGGATTGATGTTCATCGGGACCGGAGGTTGGCTAAGCGTCCAAGGGGAAATGCGGAGCGCCCTGCAAACCACCGCACGCATCGAACAACGGCGCAAAGAGCACACAGAAATCGAAGCCAGGCGGGCCGCCTTTGCCAATCGCCTTGGTCAAGCAGACAGCGCCACCATGCATCGCATGGACAACACCTCAGAAGGGGCGGCGCTGGACGTTGCTGATTCTGCCTCCCTCCGAAGAACGGCCGAACGAGCCACTGCCCGTCGACCAAAAGCGCAACCGGCAGAAGGCGACCTCGACGGACTGGAGCATCGCCCGTCGATCCTGATGGCCTTCATTGGAGCCACCTCACTGAGCGGGGCCGTGTGGTCCTGGCTCGGTGGAAACCATGCGATGGCCTTGGCCACCACCGCACTGCTGATCACCGCGTTCATCGGTCTGGCCCGTTGGAGTGCCGATCGACTGAGCATGCCTTTGCCGCAGGTGATGGGCATCGATGCGCCCGTGGCCTTGGGCTTGGCCGGGTTGGTGCTGGTGGAAATCACCGGGCGTGTGGGCGGCTTTGTGGTGGTGTTGAGCGACCAGGTGCATCTGCTGGCCTTCGTGCTTGGAGCCCTGATGGTGGCGTCCATGCACGTGCTTGGGCGCGACCAATTGGGCTTGCGACTCCCCGCCTTTGCCGATGCCTTGCTCTGGACCCTTGTGGCCGGGCGCATCGTGACCCTATTTGTGGGCGGAGAGGTGCCCGTCCCGCTGCAGATCGATCCCTTTGCCGGCGAGACGCTGGCTTGGGTCCTCCCAATGCTGGTCCTCGAAGCGACCCTTCTGGGATTGGTGCTTCTTCACGAATGGGTCGAAGGCATTCGTCGGCGCCGGGATCTGCCCGACCAGCGCGGTTCGGGGGGTCGCGCCATGACCGCGCTCCTCGCCGTGCCGCTGTCCTTCGGGCCTGCAGGCCTGCTGGCCTTGTCCCTCGGCTTTCGCAGAGGCGTCTTGTGGCGACAACCCGCTGTGCCCCTGCTGACGGGCGCCTCCCTCCCCATGGCGTGGGCTTCACTCGTGTTTTGGCTCGGTCCGAGCCTCGGCTTGGACCTTCCAGGGCTGGTTCCGGCGGCCTTGGTCGTGGGCGGACTGTCCTTGCTCGTCGCGGCATGGACCGTGGTCGCTGAGCGCCCGCTGTGGCTTGCAGCAGCCCTTCAGGGCGGGCACGTCTTGCTGATTCCCGCCGCGTGGGGCGGGTACGGACTGACCGGAGCCGTGGTCGCCCTTCTGATCCTCAGCGGCTGGTCGTGGATCGTCGGCATCCTCGTCTTGCGCCGCTCATGGCGCGTGATTGGCTTGGCCAACCTCTTGGGCGCCTGGACA
>DUHU01000271.1 GCA_013330765.1 Candidatus Poseidoniaceae archaeon
GTCAGGGTGCAGGTGACGGCCGTGGTGCCCACCGGGAGGACGGCCGTGCCGTTGTCCAAGCGATGCACGGGCGCTTCAACACCGTCCACGGTGCGGAAACAATCGTCGTACCACGCGCCGGGTTCGGGTTGGGCCAAACCCTCGGTGGAGCCGATCAGGAAGGTGGAATGCACTTCGGGCGTGGAGGCGTTGAGCAAGCTTTGGTTTGAGGTCCAAACTTC
Organism: Candidatus Poseidoniaceae archaeon; assembly: GCA_013330765.1. GTDB lineage: Archaea > Thermoplasmatota > Poseidoniia > Poseidoniales > Poseidoniaceae > MGIIa-L3 > MGIIa-L3 sp12206u. Next base: position 222 of record DUHU01000271.1, read on the forward strand.
GAGGAGGGCCCCGTCGACCGTCACGCCCGCATCCATGTCCCAGGACAGGTCCGCTTGCCGGTAGCCAACGCTGCCGTCCGCCACGAGGTTGGAGGCGCCTGCGGCCGCGGTACCGGCCAACAGCACGACGCCCACCAGGGCCCAGAGCGTTCTCACGCCGCCGCCTCCAAATCCGCTTCCAAAGCCTCGTCGGCCAAGCGAAGTGCTTCACTGGCCGCCATTTCTCCGGCGTAGACGTTCTCGAACGCCGTCACCAGCGGGTCGTAGACCATGCCCATGGCCCGCGTGGTCGGGGCCGGTGTGCCGACCATGAGTTGGTCGAGGAAGCCCGACAGCACGTCGCTTTCGACGATCTCCGCATCCTCATACAGGTCCACGTGGGTGGGCAGCGTGTAGGTCTGTGAGGCAAAGGTGCGCTGCACGTCCATCGAGGAGAGGTGCAGCGCCAATTCGGTCGCCCAGACCTTCTCCGGCGACTGTTTCGAGACGGACCATCCCTTGTAGGTCACCAGCGGAGCCACACGTTCCCCGGTCTCGGCGACCGTGGGCAACAAGGTCTGACCCAAGGGAATCCGTCCCGCTTCGTAGGTCGCCCAATTCCACGGCCCGTCGACGATCATCGCCGCCTTGGCGCCGAGGAATTGCGTCTTCATCGATTCCGTTTGGGTGCCGGTTTGGACCACGCCGTGCACCTGTTCGAGGTCGATGATCCACTGCATGGCTTCGGCCGAACCGTTCGAGTCCAAGGTAGGCGTACCGTTCGCATCGAACAGCGCACCGCCGTGGCCGGCTTGGAAGCCGAACCACCAGTAAGCGTCCTTGACGGGCATCGCAAGCCCGTTCACGTCACCAGAGGTCAATTCGTCCGCCGCATTCACGAGGTCGTCCAAGGTCCAGTCTTCGCTGGGATGATCCACACCGGCCGCATCGAAGAGGATGGGGTTGTAGAGCAGGCTCAGGCAGTCCTGGCTCGCAGGAACGCCGAGCAACGCACCGTCGTAGCGCATGGCGTTGAGGGCGCGCGCATCGAAGGCGCTGCGCTGAGCCGGGGTCAGGTGAACCCGCAGGTCTTCGAGCAAAGGATCGCCGTTGACGCGGACGTCCCCAATGCGCCCCAACTGGTCGGAGGAGAGGCGCACGAGGTCGGGGGCTTCGTCGGCTTGTGCAGCGATCATGAACTGACGGTCGGCTTCGGCAAAGGGAATCCCCGTGACCTCGACCTCGACGCCCGGGTGAGCGGCCATGAAGTCGGCCACGCTGGCTTCGAACACCACTTCCTCCTTGCTTTCTGCAGCGAAGGAATGCCACACGGTGAGGGTGACGTCGCCTTCGGCCCCCTCGCCGGATTCCGCGGGCTCTGCGTCGAGGCACCCAGGCAACAGCATCAACGCGACCAGCAGGGCCGCGGCCAGACGACGCAGGTTGGATGCCTTCATGCCAAGCCGTTGAGACCCACGTCTGGCTTTAGCGTTGACCGAATACACGCCGGAAAAGCAGCATCGGGATGCATTTTACATAACGCGAATGACACGTTTTGCACATGGGCAAGAGGGCGGTTGCGACCGTGTACCCGCTTTTGCTCCTCATGGCTGCGATGAGCGGCTGCCTTTCCGAATCCGTGGACGATGCTTCGCCGTCGCCCGAAGAGGTGTTCGTCGCCGAAGCCACGGACACGCGCGAATGCTTCGAGCACGACGGCCAAGAACGGTGCTGGTTGATCCACGTCCCGGCGAACACGTCCCTCGAATATTGCCAGGAACATTCGTGCCCCCTGCTCTTCGACCTGCACGGGCGGCACGTGCCAGTTGAACTGCAGAACAACCTCTCGAATTTCTCGCGCGTGACCGATGCTGACCACACCATCCTCGTGCACCCCGAAGGCATCGGCTGGGGCTGGAACTTTGGCTGGTGCTGTGGTGAGGAAAACGACGTCGACTTCCTGCTCACCTTGATCGATCACATGATTGAGGACAGGTCAGCCGACGCCAGCCGCGTGTACTTGAGCGGATGGAGCAACGGTTGTTTCATGAGCCAAGAAATGGCGATGTTGGCCAGCCACAAGATCACCGCCATCGCCTGCATGGCCGGCTACACCGTGGAGCCGAAACCGGCCGATTACTCGCCCATTCCCGTCATGGAATTCCATGGATTTTTGGATCCGGGCGTGCTCTACGGCCACTCGTCGACCGCGTCCTATCAGGTCGCAGGCACGCTGGAAGGCCAAGAGGGGGCCATCCAGAACCTCTACATGTGGGCCGACGCCAACGGCTGCTCGGGCCTCGTGCCCGACTTCGAGACGGTCGAATCGGACCACTCCATCAAGAAATTCACCGACTGCGAAAACGGTTCAGAAGCCGTGTTGTACACGTTGAATCTCGCTCAGCACAACCCCTACCTCAACGACTACGAGGGTGCCGACGGCCCCTTCAACGAGGCCACGCTGAAAGGCAACCCAACCGGCTTGGACATCACGGCCACCGCCTGGGAGTTCCTGAGCGCCTTCGACAAGGACGACGGCACGACGGCTTGACGCCGCATCAGCGCTGACGCCAATCGCCTGAAGGAATGGCTTCGCCGAGGTCCATGCCGTTCCAGTAGTAGGTCCAGGCCCAGACGTTTTCGTGCCCACACCGCACCTTCACGAATCCGCGCCGGTACAGGTTGTTGGGCGAGGTGTGCGCGTGGAAACCCTCGATGCCGTCCAACCGCGCCAACATCGCGTCATCGGGCAGCCGCACAAGCTCGCCGTGGACGGTGGCCTTACCGGGCACGAGGCCAGGGTAGCCGCGGTTGAGGTCAACCAGCTGGCCCGTGGCGGTGGCTTGGTGACGCTCGCATGCCTCCAGCACGGGCCCCCGCTCTTCACCGGCCAGCAGGGTGCCGTAAACGAAGACGTGCTGGAGCGGAGCGACCGAACGGTCCTCTGTGGCCGGCCCAAGGTGGGCCGAAGGCAAGCCGTGGTGGGCGAGGCCGCGCGT
>DUHU01000181.1 GCA_013330765.1 Candidatus Poseidoniaceae archaeon
GCGGTACAGCACCCAGTTCCAGACCGCCGACGACGTCGGCCTCGTAGGCCGGCAGGCGGGCGCAGATGAGGGAGCCGATCAGCCGAGCAGCCTCGGGGTGCATCATGGCGGGCTTGAGGTCGAAGAACCAGCGCGAGGTGCGGCCGCTGGCCAAGGTGAAGGCATCGTCGCTGCCGCCGTCGAGGAAGGAAAGGTCGCGCACGAGGTCGACGAGCCGCGCCCGTCGTGGGTCCTCAGCGAGGCTGGCGTCCACCGTCATGGCTCCAAGGCCCGGCGGCGGGAGCATCAACCTTCCCAAGCACGACGTTGGATTGATGAACGGTCGCCCGGACTGATGCGTTATGGCGTCGACCGAACCCGTCGGCGCCCCACTGCATGACCCGTTGGTCGGGCTCGACGTGGCCCGCTTGGAAGCAGAAATGGAGCGCTACCATCTGTGGTTGGACGAGCGCACGGACGAAGCCTACGCCATCGCAGAAGAGGCCAGAACCAAGCGCTTTGACCCCCGTGACCACGTGGAAATTCCTCGCGCTGCAGACCTGGCCAGCCGCACAGAGAAGTTGCTCGTCGAGCACCTTGACGGACACCCGGTGGCGGATGACATTCGAGCGATGCTGGCTGAGCACGACCGTGAAACCACCTCCATCCTGATGGCCCAAAAGGTCGCATCTGCCTTTCGAAACAACGGCTACGACATGGTGAAGAGCATCGACGTGGGCCTCCGCGTCGGTCTGGCGGTGCTGACCGAAGCCGTGCTTGTCGCTCCGCTGGAAGGCATCTCCGAAGTGCGTTTGCTGAGCAACGTGGACGGCTCCTCCTTCGTGTCCGTGTTCTTCGCCGGGCCCATTCGAGCCGCGGGTGGGACCGCCCAAGCCCTGGCCGTGCTCATCGCCGACATGATCCGTCGGGAATTGGGCATCGACCCCTACAAGCCGACCGACCCTGAAGTGGAACGTGTCAAGGAAGAGTTCGGACTCTTTCGTGGCAACCTGCAGTACCGCCCCTCGCCGGCTGAGATCGAAGAAATCGTCCGGGCCTGCCCCATCATGATCAACGGTGAATCGACCGAACGCATCGAATGCGCAGGGTATGGACGCGTGCGCAACATCGACGACACGCGCATTCGCGGAGGGGTGTTGCTGGTCATCGGTGAAGGGATGTGCCTGAAGGCGCCGAAAATTCAGAAGCACACGGAACGCTTGGAGGTGCCCGGCTGGGACTTCATCTCGAAATTTGCCGCCAAAGGGAAGGCCAAAGAAGAGGGGGGAGCGAAGGATTTCGCCTCACGGCGCGTCGCGCCGATTTCCAAATTCATGAACGACATCATCGCCGGCCGGCCGGTCTTCGGCGCGCCCCTGGAGGCGGGAGGTTTCCGGTTGAGGTACGGCCGTGCTCGGCCTTCGGGCTTGGCCGCGGCCAGCGCCAACCCCGCCTGCATGTCCGCCATGGACGACTTCATCACCGTTGGAACGCAGATGAAGATCGAACGGCCGGGGAAGGCCTGTGCCATCACGCCGTGCGACGAAAGCGAAGGCCCCTGGGTCATCCTGCAAGACGGCGTCTTCCGTCGCGTGGACGACATGAACGAATACCGCGGCCTGCGGGACCGCGTCGGCTCGGTGTGGGACAACGGCGAGTTGGTCTTGGGTTACGGCGAGTTCATGGAGAACAACAAGCCGCTCGTTCCGGCCGGGTACACGACGGATTGGTGGGCTTCCGATCTGCTCAACCGGCTCGCGACGGAGGAGGACGTCAACGACCTCGCAGGGCTCCTCGGTTGCTCGCGAACGGCGATGCCGGACGACCTGCCCGGGCGGACGCCCGGTGAAGACGACGTCGCCCGAGCCTTGGCCAGAAACGCGTGGCACCCTTGGTTGCGTCAGCAGGTTTTGACCTGGCCTCAGGCGAAGGGCGTCTCCTTGCGCTTTGGTACCTCCATGGCGCCTCCCAACAACCCGTGGTTCCTCGACCTGCCCATCGAATGGATGCCGGCTTGGCTGGACCTGGTCGGTGCTGCCCGCATCGAAGGCGATGCCGAACGCACCCTGCGCATCCAAGGGGGTGCAGTGAACTGGTCCGCCAAAGTCATGGACGAATTGCGGCCAGAAACCGAGCCCGCCTACGACACACGATCCGTCCCTGGCCCAAACGTGCGCCCCGAAGCCAGCATCTTCAACGAAGGAACGCCCGAATGGTGGGCCTTTTTGCAACATGGCTTGGCCAAAGGCGCCGCGTTGCTGCTTGGCGTGGAGCACCGGCATGACGGGGAGGATTTGGTCCTGACCGGCGGCTGGGAAGCGATGCTCGAAGGCTTCGGCTTCAGCAGCGAAGGGGAACAACCTCTCGCGGTGGAGGACATGAAAGGTGCCGTTGAACGACGCATCACGGACTTGCGCGATGCAGCAGCATTGCTCGAAGCCGAACGCGAGCGAAGCAGAGAACTCGAAGCCGAACGCGCCACCGTTCGCATCGCCGCCGAAACGGACGCACGGCAACGTGGATTGGGCATTTCAGAGACCGACGAAGTGGGCCGCCAGGCGGCCGCAGAAGTGCCGGACCCCGGCCCTGCAGATCCCAAGGCATACCGTGCAGCGCAGGTGTTGGAAGACGACCACGTGGTGGACGGTTTGCTGCCCCTCGTTCGAAGGGTGTCTCGGTTGCGGTGGGAGCACAGCGCGCCCATCCGTGTGGGTTGCCGCATGGGCCGTCCTGAGAAGGCCGCTGCTCGCGTGATGAATCCAAAATCCCACGCCCTTTTCCCCATCGATTTGAACGGCGGAGCCCAGCGGTTGTTGGCCAACGCAGAGGAAAAGGGAAGCATCCGGGTTCAGGTCGGCCGCCGCATCTGCACCGTGTGTGGCAAAGAAAGCCCACACCTCAGTTGCCACCACCGCAAGGAGGACGACATGGGCCGCCCTCGTGCAGGTGAAACCTGCGGAGGGGCCACCGAAATGGCCGGCAATGCCCGCGCCAAGGGGCGCCGGCGTGGTGAACTCCAAACCATCGAGCTAGGCAGTTTGCTCGAAGACGCTCGGATTCGCCTTGGGTTGGATCGCCTGCCAAAGCAGGTCAAATGCGTGAAGACCCTCAACAGCAGAAACCAGACGCCCGAGCCGATCGAGAAAGGCATCCTTCGAGCCCACCACGAACTGCCCGTGTTCAGGGACGGTACCGTACGATACGACATGAGTGACGTTCCTGTGACTCACTTCCGCCCCAAGGAAATCGAAACAAGCGTGGCGGCCCTCCTTGATTTGGGCTACACCCATGATCACCACGGCGCGCCGCTTGAACGCGACGACCAGGTCTTGGAGCTCTTTCCGCAAGATTTCATCGTCGCTGCCAACGCCAAGGACTTCTTCCTCCGAACCGCGGCCTTTGTCGATGATTTGTTGGTCCGGTTTTACGACATGCCCGCCTTCTACAACGTCCGAACCCCTGAGGATTTGGTCGGTCACCTGATTTGTGCTCTTGCCCCGCACACGTCGGGCGGTGTGCTGTCGAGGATCATCGGCTGGGCCGATTGCTCCGGCGGGTATGCTCACCCGCTGTTCCATGCCTCAAAGCGTCGCAACTGCGACGGTGATGAGGACGCCATCATGCTCCTGATGGACGGTTTGCTGAATTTCAGCCGTGACATTCTCCCGGCCAACCGTGGCGGTCAAATGGACGCGCCCTTGGTGTTGACCACGCGACTGAATCCCACCGAAGTGGACAAAGAAGCGCTCAACGTCGATTGCGCATGGTACTACGAAGCGGCCTTCTACGAAGCCACGCAGCAGCAACCTCACCCGAAAACCGTCCTTGGGATGATGGACATCGCCGAACGCCGACTCGGCAGCGTGGCCGCCGTTCGCGGGTACGGCTACACCCACGATTGCGAAGCGATGGACAAAGGCCCCGCCCTTTCGGCGTACAAGACCCTCGAAACGATGATCGACAAAATGAACGGACAACTTGACCTGGGTCACAGGCTTCGTGGCGTGGACATCCGTCTCGTTGCAAGCAGCGTGATTCGCTCGCACTTCCTTCCCGACCTGCGGGGCAACCTGAACGCCTACGCACGGCAAAAGGTCCGGTGCGTGAAGTGTGGCCATTCCTACCGGCGCATGCCGCTTGCAGGGAAATGCATCCAGCTGACCAAGGCCGGCGGACGCGGCCTCGCCGCACACGGCGTGTCCCGTTCGGAAGGCGATCAATGCGGCGGGAATCTGGCCCTCACCGTGTCGGAGGGCGCGGTGCGGAAGTACATCGAAGTGACCCGTCACGTCATGGAAACGTACGGGGTCGACACCTACACCCGCCAAAACGTCGAGTG
>DUHU01000051.1 GCA_013330765.1 Candidatus Poseidoniaceae archaeon
AAGCAATCCCAAGATGAAAGCCAGTGAATTGGCCAAAGAACTCGACACGACGCGCCTGGACGCTTACAACAGCCTCTCACGCCTCCAAGAAATGGGGATCGTCACCGCCACGGCCGACCGCCCCATGCAGTTTTCCAGCCTCAGGGTCGACGAAGCCGTCCACCACATCATCGAAACCCGACGTGCACAACTCGACCGGTTGCAAGAGGGCTACGATGCACTCAGCGAGGGCACCGGCGACGAGGCCTCGTTTGAGGCCATTCGACGGGAACGTGACGAACCACGTTTCGCTGTGCTGAAAGAGCGAGTCCACATCTACCGCCGCCTGAAGCGCATGGCAGAGGAGAGCGAGGAACGATTGGTGTTGCTCCTTGGACGCTTCGGCATCCTCCACTTGTGCCGTTCCGAAGCTTTGGAAGCCGTGAACACAGCAGCCGTACGAGGGGTGGTGGTCCAAGTCATCACCCAACTCGAACCTCGGACGCTGCGTTTCTACGAACAACTTCACCCCAGCATCGAAATTCGCCACGCCGATGAACTCGATTCAAACGGCTTCCTTCAAGACCAAGCCTACGTGATTCAATTCCTCAACCTCGAGCCAAACCCCGTAGGGCGAGGGAAGGAAGATGCTGCCTTGGTCATTGAATCCGTGCCTTTCGCGGTCTCCCAAGAAAACCTGATCGACGCCATCTGGGAGGAGGCCATCCCCTTCGAATTGGCCGTTGCTCGGTTCACTGAGAACCGCATCAACGACCCACTTCGGTTGACCATCGGGGAAGGTTCCTTCCTCGAATCCCTGCATGCCGCGTTGGGCTTTGACGGGGCTCTTCCAGAAGAAGACACCCCGTTCGATCCTGAAGCGTTCTTTGCCGCGGGCGACACGGTAAACCAAGCAAGGCAAAGCCTGAGCGACGGTCGATTGTCGAACTTGAAAGTGCTTGGCATCGACATTGGACGCATGCTGCGCCAGGTCGGCAACCGTGTGGGTCATGAACTGGCCTTCACCCTCCGCTCAATCGACAACGACATTGAATTCCTTGACGAAATGATGGACTGGTGGGAGCACGCCGGCCTCGGCACACTGCTGTATGGAATCGAACCGGAATTCCACGTTCAAGTGGGACTCCACCATCCTCCCACCGAAGACAACGACGTGCTTCCGATGTGGGAGATGGACGACGGCATCATCGAAGGCGCGCTGATGACGCGCTTCCCTCCCGGCTCCAACGTTGACGTCCGCCGGCAAGAAGGCAGCGGCACCCACGACGACCTCTGGCAATACCACCTGCTCACCCGTTCCGAAGCCTGACCGCGAACGGCGTTTGATAACGGGCAAGTCGATGTGGTATCATGCGTTTGTGGACGTTTCTCCGGTTTATGCTCACGGTCAGAGGCCGACGGGAAATCGATTTGGAACGGATCAAAGGCATGGGTCTCCTTGCCGTCAAAGTGGGACAGATCCTCGCCCTCAGGCCCGACCTCCTCCCACCCGAGCGTTGCCTGGAATTGCAGGGCCTCTACCAACGGACACACACCAAGCAATCGGCACCTCTGGCTCGCCTCATGGAAGCCAATTGTCCGCCGGGCTTTGCGGAACACTTCGCATCCATTGACGAGGACCCTATGGCTGCGGCGAGCATTGGACAAGTCCATGCCGCGACGCTCCTGGACGGTCGAGAGGTGGTCATCAAATTCGTCAAAGACGATTTCGAAGAGCCGTTCAAGAAAGACGTTGCTCGCATGAAGCGCTGGCTCTCTGCCGTGCTGTTCTTTTCCCCAAGGTTGCGCAAGGTCGGGAACCCGATGGCCTTGCTCAACCACATCGAGACCTACACCCTCGACGAACTCGATCTTCGAAACGAACGCAAGGGACAGATTCGGCTGCTGGAAGCCATTGACAGCGTCAAGGAGGAATTCCCCCTCGAACGCCTCCGCTTCCCCGAAATTCACACCGACCTTTCCAGCGAGCGCGTGCTTGTGGTGGAACGCGTTCGTGAACCCTCCATCGAAGACCGCATTGACGAAGGTAGCCTCGGGTGGGAAGACCTTCTCCAACTCTTCCGAATTCAGGGGGCCTTCATGTTTGGACTCGGAACGTTCCACGGTGACCTCCATCCAGGCAACGCCATGCTGAGCGAGGACGGCACGTACACGTTCATCGACACCGGTGCCATTTGCGAGGCACCCGAACACGTCCGCGCCGCGCTCTTCGGATTCTTCGAACATCTGGCCCGTGGCAACCTCGACGACGCGTTCATCGCCATGCTCGGAATGGCGGCAACTCCCCCCACTGGCGCCAAACTCGAACGGTACATGCGCGACATGCACGTGCTGTACGACGGTTTTGTTGGAACCAGCGTCAGCGAAGTCTCCTTGACCCAGCAGATGATGAAAACCGTGCGGACCGCCGTGTTGGCGGGGTGCACCTTCGGCGAGGAAGCCTTCCCGATCATCCGCTCGCTGATGTACATGGACGGCATGGTTCTCAGAAGCCACCCCGACGTCGACCTCATC
>DUHU01000144.1:0-3695 GCA_013330765.1 Candidatus Poseidoniaceae archaeon
GGCCATACTTCCGGTCCAACCAAGGGAGCCTCGCCCTCAACAAGGAAGGCAGGTGTCTGACCCAGGTCCTCATGCACCGCTCGCCACCGGTCCAAACGGGCTTCAGAGGCATTTGTAGCCACGCCGTCTTGGCCGTCCAAAGGATGCAGCGCCACCAGCGCCAGCCGTGAACCATGCCGGTCAGCGACCTCGGCAAGGTAGGGGTCGATGTCGGCACAGGTCGCGCACCATGTGGCCGTCATTTCCTCGACCAAGACCGTGGTTCTCCCTTCGACGTTGACGGTCTCCGCTTCATTGAGCGCGTCGATCCGCAGGGCAGCCGCGTGTGGTGCACTTCCCAAGAGGACGAGGAACAACAAGAATCCAGCCAGAAATTGGCCTCGGTGCCTTGCGCCCATGCCGGGTCGAAGGTGGCGGTGGTGAAGAAGCCTCGTTGAACACATGACGAGGGGGAGCCTTCTTGACGGCCCCTCGTGCAGGCGGAATTGAGCCTCATGGCAGAGCATTGGGTCGAGAATCACCGCCGCGACAGTTGGCGGCGTCAGGCCAAGGCAGGGGGCTACCGCGCGCGGTCGGCCTTCAAGCTCAAGCAAATCCAACAGCGGTTTGAACTTCTTCGCGAAGGCGACGTGGTCCTGGACGTCGGCTGCCATCCCGGCGGCTGGGCTCAGGTGGCGGTGGAGTTGGTTGGTGAATCTGGGACGGTCATCGGCATCGACCTCATGGCCACGCAACCCGTTGACGGGGCCACCCTGCTGACCGGAGACGTCACCGACCCCTTGATTCAATCGCGTCTGGTCGAGGCGCTCGACGGTCGAGAGATCAACGCCATCGTATCGGACATCTCCCCGGACATCACTGGGAATTGGGACATCGACCAAACCGTCGCCATGTCCTTGGTGGCCATGGTGTTTGATTTCGGCCTGCCGCGCCTCGCGGCCGGCGGCTGCTTCGTGACCAAAATGTTCCAAGGCATTGGGGTCGAGGAATTGATCGCAGAAGTTCGTCCTCACTTCTCGAAAGTGCGCCGTTTCTCCCCTGAAGCCAGTCGAAATTCATCTTCTGAGGTGTACCTCATCTGCCGGAACCACAAGCCTTGGGGTGCACCGACCTCTCCGGTCTCCGAACGCTATGAGGCGTCGCTTGGAGAGCGGTTGAACGGTGAAAACATCGACGTTGAGCCGACCACCACGCGCTTCAAAGTTCACCGTCGAGGCTGACAATGACCTTGAAATTGGTAAAGGCGATGTTGTCTGGCCATGGGCCAGCGAAGAATGACCATCTCCGACTTGCAACCTGACCGTCCCGTGACCGAACTCGATCTCGTCGTCCTACGACGCTATCCGACCCGAAACGTGGTCGGTCGAAAGTACACGGGTCCCATGGCTGCGGCGTGTGCTCGGGACCGCTCAGGGATCGTCGGTTTGCTGCTGTGGGGAGACGACGTGCATCGAATCCGTCCAGGGCATGCCGTGCGGTTGGAGCGTGGATGGTGCCGGGCCCGTGACGGTGCGCTGGTGGTCAGCACTGGCCGCCACGGACGATTGCGGGTCATGGAGCCCCCATCGTCCCACTGAGGAAGCATAAAGAGGGGTGAGCCGTGGCCGGAACATCCGAGGTGGTATGATGAGCGAGAGGGCAACCAGCTGCAGCACGTCCGGAATTCCCCTGACCCAAGAGGGTTCGACAAGCTTCCCCTGCCCGGGATGCGGCGATGCAATCGGCCGCAGTCCCCGAGCGCGCAACCAAGGCGTCGTGTACGTCTGCCCGTCCTGCGGATTCCAAGGACCCTGAGGTGAAATCATGGGCGAAGTCGTGATGACGTACAAGGTCAACCCGCACACCGAGGTCGAAGACGTCGACCCGGAAATGATCGCGGACACCATCCGTGGTTTTGCCGACGACGTCTACGACGTCCAGGCGGTTGAAATCAAGCCCCTCGCCTTCGGACTCCGATTTGTCCAAGTTCACGTCAAGATGAACGACGGCCCAGGCCTCCCCGACGTGTTCGAAGGCCGCATGTCCGAAATCCACGGCGTGGGCGAAATCGAAGTCATCTCGATGGGCCTCATTTGAGCCGCCGTCGCTGCTGCGTGCGCAACACTCGCCGTGAAGCGGGTTTTTTGCTGTCAACCGAGATGGTCCAGCGGGGCCATCATGAATTCTCGAAGCAACGTGGTCGCATACGCACCGCTTGAGAGCGTGAAACGGAATTTGATGCATGCACCTTCTGGGTGCCACCGGTCTCCCTCGCCGGGCCCTTCCGACCAGCGTCCTTCGAGCGTGCCTTCACTGGCCTTCGGGACCGTTTCCCACGTGAATTCCTTGAAGCCCGTCACAAGGGCTCGCCGGGTCCCCTTGGTGGACAAACGAGGGATGGCTGAAACGGTCCATGTCGCGTCCTTGATCCCCATGCTTTCCATCACGCCGGACTCAATGTCCCCTGGACGCCCATCGCACGTGCTGACGTCTGAACCGGGTAGGGGCCCGGTGACGGTCAGGCGTCCGAGTTTGCAATTTCTTGCGATACGGTCAGCGGTTCTGTCTTGCACGGTCACGCAGCCCTTGGCTTCCAGTTGTCCGCGCTCGTCGACGCGGCCAACGAGGTCACCCTCCACCGGGGTGGACAAGGGCAACCCTTCTTCCAGGCGAGCGTGAAGAGAGCGGTTGAACACGACCGACTGGAGGGCGTGTACCGTCATCAGTTGGAGGTTGTTTGGCAGCCTTCGGAAGGCCCCAACATGATCGTCTGGTTTCTCCAGAAGATGGGAGGCCATGCGACGCTCAAAATCCATCCAGTCAGGGCATGCTTCGATGACGTCCTCGCTGACGCCCTCCTCTCGAATACGTTTCCGGAAGGCGGCGACGTCAGGGGCTTCGCTCGAACCGGGCATCGAGAGGTAGGTCATGACGGCCTCCTCAAATCGACCCGCAATCACATGACGGCCCACTTCGGCGGTGACCGGTCGTCCGGATCCAAAACGTTGCGGGCCAATCCAATTTGGGAAGCGATTCGCTCCAAGCGTCTCCTCGAGGTTGGCGTGAATCCGGCCGACTTCCGTCATGGCTTCTTCTTCGCTCATCGGACGGCCGTCGGCATGGGCGCAACCGCGGACCGTGATGGTGAACCGGTTGCCGCGGTGGTTGCCGAATCCGATTTTCTGATGGGTGCGTCCAAGCACTTCGATGTCCACGTCGGTCATTTCGACGCCACTGACCTTGTTTGAGGGCGCGTCGATGACGAAGAGCTGGCGGGTAATGGCGCGCTTGTCCTTCGTTCCCGCGAAGAAAATTCGCTCTTTCGGAATGCCAAGCGTCTTGGCCAAACGAGCAATGAAACGGTTTGTTTCCCAATTTCGCAAGGTGATTTTGGCCACCGTGAAGCGACCCCGTTGATCCATGCTGAGTTTGGTTGAAAGTTCCTCCACGCGGAAGTCCTCAACTCGAGTTTTGACCAACCCACCGATGCCGTCAGCGTCGGTGGCGTAGCCGGTCAAGCCGATGGCTTGTGCATGAGTTTGTCCGGGCGCGGACACGCGACCGTCCTCCTCAGAGGGTGGCGCCGGAGAATTCTGCGGCGATGGAGGAGACCAAATCGTTGACCACGCTGGCTGGGTCTGCTTTGCCCTTGGTGCGGATGTAGAATTCTGGGTCATCGAGGTCGGGATGGCCTGGGAAGTAGTTGGCGTACTCGA
>DUHU01000144.1:3998-4145 GCA_013330765.1 Candidatus Poseidoniaceae archaeon
CTGGGAAGTAGTTGGCGTACTCGATTTTGTCGTGGTTGTTCAAGCGCTCACGGAGCATCTGAAGGGCGGTGTGGCCCTCACCCACGACACGCATACGGAGTTCTTGTCCTTCGCGGAAGAGCACCTTAATCGGCATGGGAACGGTCC
>DUHU01000144.1:4472-4693 GCA_013330765.1 Candidatus Poseidoniaceae archaeon
TCGACCTGAGGGCTCGCTTTCAACCCTTCGGGTTGTATTGCAGTCCTTTGAGCACGGTCTGCCTCTTCGCTTATGAACCGAAGCGCACGGTGGGGACCTGATGGAGGTCGAGCGCCTAGAGGCCCTCGCCGACCGTGCGGCGCCGGGGTTCGCGAAAGCGGCTTTGCCCATCCTCGTTCTGGCCGGGTTGATCACGGCCGGACTGATGGTCTCCTTGGTGA
>DUHU01000165.1:0-1593 GCA_013330765.1 Candidatus Poseidoniaceae archaeon
GCGCCCAAGAAGTCCGTGTGATGCGATACCGCTGGGGGAGCGACACCGACGCTTTGCTTCGCTTGGTCGGCGTCATGGAGGGCCTCGGCATTGCTCGCGGCTGGACGGCCGCTCAGAACATCATTGACAAGACATTACCAGCCAAGGAAAGCAAACCACTGCTGGACGGCCACGCCATCATGGAAGCCACCGGAGTGAAGCACGGGCAGCGCCTCGGGGAGTTGAAATCCTGGTTGCACTACCTGCAAATCGAGCGCGACGTGGCCCGTAGGGACGACATGCTGAACCTTCTCTGCCGCTTGCCGTGGGAGCAACACGACACCGCGTGGCCAAAACTCTGACCTGAAACGGCCACACCTTCAAAACACGACTGCGCCTATGGCGGCACATGGTCCGCAAAGCCGTGGTCAATCTGGCTCGACAACGTGCTGCTGAGGCCCTCCAAAAAAAGGGCGTCAGCAGCGAGGTCATCGATCGGCTTCCGTCCATTGAGGACGGGTTTGTCACGTGGATTTCCCGAAGCGAGATGCCGATGGAGGCCATCGATGAGATGCTTCGGGCTCAGGGCGGCTTCGTTGAGATCAGCGACCTTTCCAACGTGGTGGAACGCACCACTGGCCACGCACCGCCAAGTTGGGTCCTCGAACTTCTGATGACCTCCATGGACGCCGACGGGGACGGCCTCTTGTCGAACACGGAAGTGTGGACCTGGGCCAGCGACCGCGGACTTGACGTCCCGCCACACCTGCTTGCAGTGGACGAGCCAGAGCCAGAAACGCCGGAAGAGCCTCCCGTCGAAATCGAAGAGCCCCCTGCTCCTGAACCAGAACCAGAACCTGTGGTTGAAACCCCCCGCCTCGAACCGGTGAGGACCCAACCCGTGCCACGACCGGTGACGGCCGTGGCCGCCACGCAGGCCTCTTTGGAAGGCTTGTTGGATGCCTTTGGCCAGAACCTGCGAGGCGATGAGATCCAAGCCATTGTCGATGCAAACACCGACGTGTTTCACATCTCAGGACTGGTCAAGGGCGACAAGGCAACGTTGCTGGGGGAAGCAGGATGGAGAAACGGCCGTACGCTCACGGTGTCCACCCCGTTGGGCGACGTGGATTTGCAACTCCCGAGTGAAGCGGGATCAATTCCCAAGCACGTGGACCATGATGCTCAACTCCGCGGATGGAACCGTGGACTCTCACGGGCCGTGTTCCGCCTGGTGTGATCAGCGCAAGGCGCGCGCAATGACCAATCGCTGGACCTCTTGCGTCCCCTCGTAGATCTGGGTGATTTTTGCATCCCTGAAGAAGCGTTCAACGGGGAATTCCTTGGTGTAACCGTAGCCGCCGAGGACTTGGATGGCCCGCTCAGCCACCCACATGGCCGTGTCTCCTGCGAAGAGTTTCGCCATGCTGGCCTCCTTGCTGTGACGTGGGCCGTCGTCTTCGTAGTGGTGTTGTTTTGCCCAAGCAGCACGGTACACCAAAAGGCGAGCCGCGTCGATTTGAGTGGCCATGTCAGCCAAGTAAGCGGTGATCATCTGATGAGCGACGATGGGTTTTCCGAAGGTCTCTCGCTCATGGGCATACTTGAGCGCCG
>DUHU01000165.1:1962-2122 GCA_013330765.1 Candidatus Poseidoniaceae archaeon
CGATGCCAATCCGGCTGTTGTCCAACGCGTTCATGGCGATTGGGAAGCCGTTGCCGGCGCCCTTGAGGACGTTGCCCACAGGCACCTTGCAATTCTCCAGGACCAAGGTGCAGGTGTCTGAGGAACGGATGCCCAGTTTGTCTTCCTTCTTCCCAACGGT
>DUHU01000165.1:2448-2652 GCA_013330765.1 Candidatus Poseidoniaceae archaeon
AGGCCTTCGAAACCCTGTTCGACAATGAAGGCGGTGCTGCCGCCGTGCTTCTTGACTCCGAAATCTGGGTGGCCCACGTCTTTGGCAAAGAGGACATAGATGCCGGCTTGGACGCCGTTTGTCACCCACATTTTCTCGCCGTTGAGGAGGTAATGGCTGCCGTCATCGCTGAGCTTTGCCCTGCACACCATCGCGGCTGCGTCG
>DUHU01000170.1:0-2119 GCA_013330765.1 Candidatus Poseidoniaceae archaeon
TCGATTTCAACCGAGTCCTGCTTTCCACGTGGCTCCATGGTCCGTCACCTCCTTCTTCCACAGGGGGGCCTGCTGCTTGAGTTCATCGATGAGCCACCTGCATGCATCGAAGGCAGGACCACGGTGGGCTGAGCCCACGTGGATGGCCACGATCGGTTCCTCGGGCTCGACGCTCCCAATCCGGTGCGCGATGGCCACGGCACGAAGCCCGTAGGTCTGTGCGGCTTGGATGGCCAAGGCATGCAAGACCTTGGGGAGCTCCTCTTGCCATGCATCAAATTCGAGGCGAAGCACGTTGGCTTCGCCTTCTTTCCCTCGGGTGAGTCCCACGAAACTGACGACGGCCCCGACACCGTCCACAGGAAGGCGTTGCAAGAGCAGGTCCGGTTCGAGCCGGGTGGCTGGCGTGTCCACAATCACCTCGGGCGGAGGAGCATCCGGGGACATGGGCGATGCTCGTAGAGCGCATCCTTCAAACCCTCCGCGCCGATGTCCAGTCATGGACGGCGAGTCCCCGGTCACCGTGATGGGAGCCGGGCTTTCCGGTCTCGCAGCCGCGACCTTGCTGGCCAGAGCAGGACGTGAGGTCCACGTCCATGACATCCGGGCCGACTCAGGCGCACGCTTCGACGGTGACTTTCAGGCCTTGGAAAACTGGAGCATGGACGCTGACTTCTTCGACCAATTGGAAGGCTGGGGTTTCGACTCGACGGCCTTCAGGTCAACCGCCTTTTCCGTGGTGGATCTCATTCACCCGGACGATGAGATCACGCAAGCGAAGACGGACGGAGTCGCGTACCGAATCGTTGAGCGCGGGACGTCGGACCACACCATCGATCAAGCCTTCAAGCGCATGGCCATTGAAGCGGGGGCAACCTTGCACTACAAATCACGGATCAAGGAGAAGGACGCCGACATCGTGGCATGCGGTCCAAAAGACACCTCTGCGCTGGCCCCCGGTGAGATCTTCCGCACCTCCCACCCCGATCATATCGCCTTTCAGCTCAACGACAAACTTGCGCCAGGAGCCTACAGTTACCTGATCATCATCGACGGCGTAGGCCTCATCTGCACCTGCCTGTGGCGCAAGCAGAAGAAGAGCGAGCGCTTCCTCAACGAGTGCATCGCCACCTACCAGCGGCTCTATCCTGACATCGACATGGAACCCATCAAGCGCGTCGGTGGCAAGGGGGACTTCACCCTCAACGGCCATTACACGGTCCCCGAAACCGGCCAGCATTTCGTCGGCGAATCTGGTGGGCTCCAGGATTTCATGTGGGGCTTTGGCATGCGCATGGCGGTATGGTCAGGAGTCTTGGCCGCTCAGGAGATGCTGGGCGGTCCTTCCTACGACAAGGAAGTCCGGCGCCACCTCCTTCCTTACGTCCAAACGAGCGTCGCCAACCGATGGCTGATGAACCGTGTCGGCGATCGTACCTTCAAACGAATGTGCAAGCAATGGATGCGTGACCAAGAGCGGTCCGGCAACGGCCTGCGGTGGATTGGCCGGCTGTTCAGGCCCAGCCTGACCAAACGCCTCGTGTTTGCGTTGGCGTCCCCCTTCATGCTCGAACGTGGCCAGGGACCAACACGCCCGAAGCGACTTCCGTTCCGCGCTGCCAAAGCGCGCGATTCGTGGGAGCAAAGCGAAGATGCGCTCGCCGTGAAAGCCCGTTGGGAAGCGGCTCGGCGTGGAGGAAGTCGCACGTCCTTCGAGAGCAAGGACGGAGAAGCCCACGAAACCGAATCGGAGCCGGTTTGAGCCGCTGCGATTGCTTCATTACCGCTCTGCCGTTGGGCGAGTCATGTCCGACCTCTACGGCCTGACCTTCGAAGCGATGACGAACAACCTCGTCAATTACGGAACAACCGACAACGGCATCGCCGTCATCGAACTTGCTTCCGATTCGGGCGGCGAACCCTTGCAGGGCGATGCAACCGCGGTGAACACCTACACCCACGGCATGTTCCGTGACTTCGACGAAGCCATCATCCGTGCCCGATTCGACGACAAGGTGACCGCCATTGTCATCACCGGTGCCGGTGAGAAGTTCTTCTCGGCCGGCGCGTCCATCAAGATGCTCAACAGCGTCTCTCCTGGCTTCAAGTACAACTTCTG
>DUHU01000170.1:2432-2985 GCA_013330765.1 Candidatus Poseidoniaceae archaeon
GTACAACTTCTGCCTTCACGCCAACGAGACCCTGTCTCGCCTCGAGCAGACCCCGAAGATCGTCATCGCGGCCATCAACGGTCACGCCGTCGGCGGCGGTCTCGAAATCGCCATGGCCGCAGACATCCGCATCGCTCGAAAGAACAGCGGAAAGCTCGGCCTGCCTGAGATCAACCTCGGCGTGCTCGCCGGGACCGGTGGCACCGCCCGCTTGACCCGCCTCATTGGCAAGGCCAAGGCCCTCGAAATGATGGTGACCGGTGAACTCATGTCCTTCGAGGACGCAAAGAACCACACCCTGATCAACCAAATTTGGGAAGGCAACGCCACCGAATTCCGAGAGATGATGCTCGACTGGGTCAGCGCTCAATTCACCCTGCCCAACAAGGCCGCCAAGGCCGTGGGCAACATCAAGCGCTCCTGCCAGACCGGACCCGAGATCCCCTTCGAGTACCACCTCGCCCTCGAGCGCGAACTCCAGGCGGCGCTCTTCTTCAGCGACGACGCAAAGGAAGGCATCGCCGCATACGTCGAGAAGCGAATCCCGTCCTTC
>DUHU01000043.1 GCA_013330765.1 Candidatus Poseidoniaceae archaeon
GTCCTACCGTCACACCCTTCGCTGTGCTTGAGGCCAGCGGGCACGTGGCTGAATTCAGCGATTTCATGACCGTCTGCCTTGCCTGCAATGAGGCAAGCAGAGCGGATACCATGCTGGAGGCGCATCACCCCAATCCCGATGCCTTGCCCATGAGCGAGCTTCAAGCCCTTCTGGACGAAGTCGCACCCGAATGTCCAGCTTGCAGCGCGGCGGATTGGTCCCCCATCGTCGCGGAGAATTTGATGTTCGACACGGTCATTGGTGCAGGGTCGTCAGGACGGCCCGCCTTCCTTCGACCTGAAACGGCGCAAGGAATGTTCACCACCTATCCTGCCGTCTACCGCCACTTCCGAGAGCGGTTGCCGTTTGGGGCCATGCAACTCGGTCGTGGATACAGGAACGAGATTTCGCCTCGTCAAGGCATGATTCGCTTGCGTGAGTTCAACATGGCTGAGTTGGAGTACTTCATCGACCCAGAGGCGGAAGCATCGCATGACTTCTCGCCGTGGGCATCCACGATGGTCCACCTTGTGCCCGCCGCCGGTGATGCCTTCCGATCCTCCATACCTGATGCTTTGACCAAGGGCGTCATTTTGCATCCGACGGTCGCTTGGTACATGGCCCGTACCTACGACTTGATGCAGGACCTTGGCGTCAACACCGACAAGCTCCGGTTCCGTCAGCACGCACGGGATGAAATGGCGCATTACGCGCTTGACTGTTGGGACGTGGAACTCCATGGATCCTATGGATGGGTCGAATGCGTCGGCATTGCTCACCGTGGTTGCTACGATTTGGAAGCCCACGAACGCGCCACTGGACAACGCCTGAGAGCTTGGCGAAACCACCCAGAACCGAAGGTCATTGACATCGACGGCTGGACCACGGACGGAGCGAAGGCAGGGCCAGCTTTCCGAGCCCTTGCTGGGAAGGTCAAGGCCAAGGTGGAATCGCTCCCGTCAGACGCCACCTTCCCCGCATCGCTCGTGCTTGAAAGCGGCGAGGAAGTGGTCGTTGAAGTGGAACACGTGAAACGTGTGCAGCGGACCGAGACCGTCGCTGGAGAATGGTTCATTCCTCATGTGGTCGAACCTGCATTTGGCATCGATCGCATCATCTGGCACTTGATCGACCACGCGTACCAAGAGACCGGGGGTGAAGAGGACCGTTACGTTCGCATGCACCTACATCCGGACGTTGCTCCCATCGACGCCGCTGTGTTACCGCTCTTCGAAAAAGATGGCATGGGAGAGGTCGCTACCGACCTTCACAAGCGGCTTTGTGCGTCACGCGGTCTTTTGGCCGTGTACGACGCAAGCGGTTCCATCGGGCGGAGGTACGCTCGGGCCGATGAGATCGGGGTTCCATGTTGCCTCACTGTTGACCATACGACCCTTGAGGACGGCACCGTCACATGGCGGGACAGGGACACGGGTGAACAGATGCGGCTCACCATGGACGAGGCTGTGTTGCGTCTTTCTGGCCGCAGATGACGGCGGGTTGATACACCGTCGCATTCGAAGTGCTGCCATGCCCGTGAGCGATTGGACGGAACGGCATCGTCCGTCGTCCGAACGCCAACTCGAGGGCAACGATGCACAGAGAAGCAGGCTTCGTGAATGGCTCGAATCGTGGCGTATTGGTCGTCCTAATCGGCCTGGAGTTCTGTTGGTCGGACCACCAGGGGTCGGCAAAACCTCCGTCGTCCGTGCCGTGGCCGCAGACATGGGTTGGAGCGTCATTGAACTCAACGCCTCAGACGACCGCAACGCTGCGGCGATTCGTCGCGCTGCGACGCATGGAGCAACGCACCGTTCGCTGTTCCACGATCCCAACGAGCCTGCTCAACGCACCCTGATTTTGCTCGATGAAGTCGACCACCTTTCCGGTGGATTGCGAGCGGTCAGCGATGCTCGGGTTCGCGGTCAATTGATGGACGACGATGAGAAAGACGCGCTGAAAGGCGATTCAGGAGGCAAAGCCGAACTTCTTCGCCTGCTGGAAAAAACGAGCCAACCAGTGGTTCTTGCTTGCAATGACGTGATGCGGTTGTGGGGGTCAGGTTCGTCTTGGCGGACGACGAGGGATCGCTTCTCACGCCACGTCATCACCTTGACTTTTGACCGGGTCTCCAACGATGCCATTCGTCGCATCGCTCGCCGCGTCTTACGAGAGGAAGGTGTGACCTTCGACGGAGAGGCACTCGATCTTTTGGTGAAGCACAATCCTGGCGATTTGCGGGCCCTTGTTCGCGACCTGCAGGTCCTCTGTGAAGGGTTCGACCGTGTGTTGACCGCGGACCTGGTGCGGGCCAGGGTCGAAAGCGGAGGGCGTGACCTCACCATGGGCGTCTTTCCAGGGCTCGAAGCGGTGTACCAATCCCGAACCGCAGCCGATGCTGTACGGCATGCGAGCAGCCTCGACAAAGACCCTGCAGAGATCGTCGATTGGGTGCATTGGAACAACGGGACGGTGTTCACCCAAGCAACGTCGAGGTTCCGGGCAGCTGAAAGCCTCACGTTGGCAGACAGAGCAGCGGCTTCGCGTTACCTAAGTACGGCGCATCGCTCGTCGTACTGGTCGCTTCACCTGAGCAGTTTGGCCGCTTCTGTGGCCAACACCGAACCGGTGCAAAAGAAAGTGTACACCGGCTATCCCGCTCACCTGAGGCGTTCTGCCAGCAGAACCGCCTCCGTGGCCGAGGCCTTGGCGGAGGCATGTGGAGCAAGCAAGGCAGGCATGCGCGCGGAACTCTTGCCGATCTTGTCCGCATCGCTCAACGCCGAAGGCAACATGGGGGATCACGAGCACCTCGACATGTCCCTGAACCTGGGTCTGACCGCGACCGAGCATGTGGCGCTGACCGGTTTGGCCATGAGCCGACGTTCAGCGAAGGATTTGGTGCGCCATTACGACGAGGTCCTCAGCGACCGACTGCAAGCAGAAAAGGCGCCCGTTGAGCCTGTTGCAGCGCCTGATGCCACCGATGAACCTGAGGAGGCATTGCCAACCACCGACGCCGCCGATGCCGGTCAGACCACGTTGTTCTGATCCTCGTCATCGGGGTCCTTCTTTCGTGCTCCTGGCTCACGCCAGGTGGACGGGGAAAACAGAATGACTGCAGTGAGCAATTCAAGACGACCAAACCACATCAGAATACCCGTCAGGAGGAGGCCGGTGTTCGGCATCGAAGCCCAGGTGACTGCGGGTCCAAACTCACCCATGGCCGGTCCGGTGTTGCCGAGGGCACTGGCCACGACCCCAATCACGGAAAGCACGTCAAGGTCGGCTCCCATCGGTGCCATGATGAGGGCCATGAGGAGGGAAGCCCCTGCGAACAAAAGGATCCACACCAACAGCATCCCGACGATGAGTTCGACCTGCTCCTGTTCGACCTGTTCTCCGTTCATTCGAACGGTGTGGATACGCCTTGGATGCGTCAAGCGGTTGAGTTGCCGCTTGGCCACCTTGACGGCGAGGCTGATTCGGAGCAACTTGAGCCCACCAGCCGTCGAACCTGCCGAGGCTCCGACGACCATCAGCATGAGGATGACGATTTGAGCGATCACCGGCCAAAGCATGTAATCGGCGGTGCCGTACCCTGTGGACGTGGCGATGGCAACGACCTGAAACAGCGCCTTTCGAAGCGGCTCGCTTCCCACATCGCCACCTTGCAGGAACAAGGCTCCTGTGATGATGACCGTTG
>DUHU01000240.1 GCA_013330765.1 Candidatus Poseidoniaceae archaeon
TCATCGGCTGGTGAGGGTGTGGACTGCCTTCTTTGAGGTAGAATTTCTTTCTGATTCATTTCATTCTGAAGGTGATGCGCGGGCGAGCATTGCGGCCCAACCGAAACAACGCATTAAGTCAGGAAAGTTGAGGTCAGGGGTTCAATGAGGAACGTCGGAGGCCCGGAGCGGTTGATTCGCGCGGCCCTGGGGTCGTCCGTGGTCGTGCTTGATTTCGTTGCATCCGTGCAGATCGAACTGGTCTTCCTTGTCATTGGTTTGTGGGGCGTGTTCACCTCCGCCTTCGGCTATTGCCCGTTCAACGGTTTGTTCAACCGCAACACCTGCCAGATCGACCCGGGTTCCTCCAGCAGTTGAGGGCAGGCGCGAAGTTGCTCAAAGAACCGGCGTGAAATCCAGCATGCTGCTGGCCATCGTTGACCGATTATTCCTCTTGAGCTCCATCCAATGTCGATGCATACGCTTGTTCAAGTTCGTTCACACGTTGTTCTGAGAGGCCGAGTGTTTTTGCTTGAATCTTGAGCATTTTTCGTTCATCGACAGTGATGATGAGATCTTCCATTGCAACCTTGAACGCCTCGATGTAGGCCTCTTCTTTGTTGATTTGGAGCACTTCCGATTCGGTAATCTGTGCTTGCATCCTAAATTCGTCGTATTGAATGACACCGTCCTTGTTCAGATCGATTTCATCAAACAATTCAGTCCTTGAGTCGTGTGGAAGTTTGGAGACCTCCGGTGCCTCAGAAAATTCTCGGGGCGAAATCACGTTGTCCCGATTTGTGTCCATCTCGTGGAAGGCTTCCAAAATTTCGCGTTCATCGAGGGGTGCTTCTCCAGTCGTACCAAATACGCTCATCAGATTGATTCCACTTTTCCCGTACTTTTTCGCCAGAGCATCGTTGTCTTCACCATCACCGAGCATTTCATCGTACCACTGCTCGAGGTAGAGTTTTCTTTCCTCATGTATGTTGTAGGACTTGGCTTGAAGGTCAAGCATTGAGCGTTCATTCTGCGTGATTTTCCCATCTTTTTTGGCAAGGAAGTACATCTCGAGGTAGCCAAGTTCCTCTTTGGTGTGCGATTCAGGGATAAGTTTGGACGAGACTTCGCCGAGGGTGGCAATGATCGGCTTTCGCAACATCAAGAGCCCCATGCCAATGAAGACTCCACCGAGCCAGCCCTTGTCGAAAACGGATTCCATGAGTTCCGTGGCGACCAAAAACAGAATGGCTCCCAATCCTGCGAAAACCGTGTTTGTGAATGTCTTTCGCAACTGTTCGTCGATTCCAAACATGTCGTTTTTTACCACTGCATAGGTGAAAATGATGCCTTCAAACAACGCAGCAAGCACCACTGCTGTCGGCATCAATGGTGGCAGGATCAAAATCACGGTTGAGAGTTCGATACCCGGATTGAATGGGTTGATTTCCAACGTCGGTGCTGACCCAAGAACCGAAATCATCCAGAACAGGATGAGCGTCGTGGTGACCTGCATCACCGTTTTACCGATGAAACCTAGTCGTACTGCACGCACCTCTCCTGTGAGGTTGATGTCTTCTTGTTCATTGATTCGACTCGTTGAACGCGACAGGGAGATCGTCGCCACAATCGCACCGAGAAGCGGAATGAACAGGAGCAAACGACTCAATGGACCGATGGTCACGTTCGTGAACGTCATCGGGTAGAGTGATTCATAATCGGTTGGACACACGACATCGAACGGTAGTGGAGTCCCACTGACCGTTGAACCCCTTCCAGGACCGACGCTTTCACAATAGATCCAGCTGATGTCACCAATCGAAACGCTCGTGCCTCCCATGAAATAGCTGATGATGAGAATCACCGTCAAAGAACACAACGGTAGCAGGTACAGACCATGGAATTGAAAGAAGTTGGCGACTCGTTTGGCCCAATTTTTTTGGCTGTAGAACGTCGCTGCTGCCATGTACAGGAAGAACAACTGCAGGGACATGGTGTAGTAAACGACACGACCTGGTCTCAGGACGACCAGCATTTCCTCAGGCCAAGCATACACCCAGAAGAGCATCGAAGTAAAACATCGGAGTGATTCGGTGACCAGCATCAAGGCCATGAATCGATTCTTGGCCTTTTTCGGGTTCGCCTTGAGGATGAGGTAGGCAAGAAAGATGAGAAAAAGGCCAGATAAGATGCTGAACAAGGCAAGGAGGTGCCAGTAACCAAGGAAATCCCCCATGGTACGCAGGTAATATTGGACAGGTGACCCAACATCGGCCATGATTATTTTTCATTCGGCGGACATATTACCTTAGCGCAAGTGATGAGTTGGATATCTCTCGAGTTTCGAATTTGGTTCCATTGGATGCCCACATACCGTGTGCGAGTTCAGGGGTGCCCCTCTGCGCGTGCGCAGCGTGTTGAGGGCTCAATCCAGATCTTCGTCCTCGGCCTTGGCCAATTCTTCCCGCTCTTCCTCGGTGAGCGGCGGCAGGCCCTTCTTGGCCCGCACGTAATCGGTGTAGTTCCCGTAATACACCGTGACCTTGCCTTCGTTGACTTCCCAGATCCGGTTGACGACCTGATCGAGGAACCATCGGTCGTGGCTGACGGTGACCAGCGAGCCTTCGTAGGCTTTCAGGGCCTCTTCGAGGGTGTCTTTGGACTCCATGTCCAGGTGGTTCGTGGGTTCGTCCATCAACAGCAGGTTGTTGTCTTCGAGCAGCAACTTGAGCAGCGCAACACGAGCACGTTCGCCGCCGGACAAGGCCTTCATGGGCGTCTTGACCTTGTCACTCGTGAACTGAAATCGGCCGAGAGCACCACGGATGTCGCCGTACTGCAGGTCCGGACGGAGCGTCTCGATCTGCTCGACGGGGTTGAGGTCGAAGTCGAGGGTCGCGTGGTCTTGGTGGAAGTACCCGATGACGACGCCTGGGCTGACTTCGATTTTTCCTGACGTCAACTTCTCGTCGCCGACGATGAGCTTCAGCAAGGTCGTCTTCCCCTGCCCGTTTCCGCCGACGATGCCGATGCGGTCGCCCTTCCGAATCTCGAGGTCTTGCGCATCGAGGATGGCGCGGTCCAGTCCTTCAAACCGCTTTGTGGCGTTGGTCAGGTCCACCATGTCCTTGCTGGCTTTGTCGATGGCGTCGAAGCGCAAGCGGAGGGGTTTCCTCTTGGTTGGGACGCGGGCCTTGAGGGCCTTGAGGTCCTGCTGGAGGCGCTCGATCATCTTGTGTTTGGCGGAAATCGATTTGTCGTACTTGTTGGCGCGCTTCATTTGGGCCATGGCGCCCATGGTCGACTTGATTTTCTTCTCCGTGGTCGCGATTCGATCGGCCAAGGAAGCTTCGAAGACATTCTTCTGGCGAAGGTAGCGAGAGAAATTCCCGTTGTACGGCCAGGCGTGCAGGTCCTGAATCTCGACGATGCGGTTGCAGACTTGGTCGAGGAAATATCGGTCGTGGCTGACGATGAGTTGCGCACCGTCGAAGTCCCGAAGGAAATCCTCCAGCCATTCTGTGGTTTGGATGTCGAGGTGGTTGGTCGGCTCGTCAAGGAAAATGACGTCCACACCGGCCAGGCCCACGAGTTGACGTGCAAGGGCCAATTTGGCCTTCTCTCCACCAGAAAGGGAAGACACTTGCATGTCCATGGGGTGTCCGTCGAGGCCCAAGCGTGTCAGGATGGCTTTCGCGATGCCTGCGACGTTGCCACCGCCGGATTGTGCGAGGGTTTGCTGAAGTTCCGTGTAGCGCTCCATGACCGGTTCCCAATCGGTTTCGTAGAACGCAGGGTCCACCATCTGCGCCTCAATGGCGGCGATCTCTTCCTCCAACTCCTGGAATTGCCGTCCTTTTCGAGACAGTTCTTCCTCAATGGTGCGGTCGCTTTCAAGGTCGCGAATCTGGGTCAGGTACGCGATGCGAAGGCCGGGCGCGAATTCGATGTCGCCCACGTCTTGCTTTTGATCGGAGACCGTGTTGAGCAGGGTGGTCTTCCCTGCACCGTTGTGGCCGACGATGCCGATGCGTTCGCCATGGTTGACGACGAGGTTCACGTCTTGGAGCACGTCCACGGGACCAAAGGAACGGTCCACGCCTTCGACGGTGATGAGTTGCCGTGCCATCGTCTCCCCATGTGCTGCGCCACACCGTTCGCACTTGGCCTTGACGGTGAGCGGCGGCAGGCTTGAGGCTCATGGGCCGTGGGTAGGGCCATGGCGGAGGAAGGGGCGCCCCGCTGGCTCGTGGTCGACGGCTACGAGGACGAGCCTGCAGCGTTCGGCGTCCCGCCCTACGTCGGCTTCCACGTGCGCTACCTCTGCGGGGTGCTGGAAGCGCACGGCATGCCGTACGACTACCTGACCGTCGACGCCTGGCGTGCGCTCGGGCGTCAGGGCGAAGACGCTCAACGTGCGATGTTGGCCGATCGGGCCGGGCTGGCGTTGCTGGCGGGAGCCGTCGTACCTGGGAAGTACCTGCGTGCGACGCCGATTTCGCTCCCGGAAACCAAAACGCTGCTTCGAATGCTGCCAGCAGACGTTCCCGCCGTCCTTGGTGGCTGGGCCATTCGCGGTTGGCGCCACCAAGGCTGGTCGCCCTTGCGACGCGGCTTGTTTCTGGCCTTGCAGGACGCGGACGCCACCCTCCATCATTTCCTTGACGCTGGGCGGTGGGAGCACAAACGGCGCACGTCGGACCAATGGACCGCATGGGCCCACGCCGGAGCGACGTCCAAGGCGGTGCTGCATCATCCCGACCTGCGCCATCCCGATCGGGACGAGGCGGGCCCCCTCACCTACGAAGTCGAGGTCTACCAGGGCTGTGTGCGGTACAAACGCGGTTGCCGGTTCTGCATTGAGCCGAAGAAAGGAACCCCCATCTGGCGGACGCCTGATGACGTCATCTCGGAAGTTCGCTTGGCCTTGGATGCCGGCGTGCAGCACGTCCGTCTCGGCGGCATGACGGACACCTACACCTACCTCGCAGACGGGGTGGGAGAGATGGAGTATCCTCGCCCAAACCCCGAACCGATTGCGCGTTTGCTTCACGGGCTACGGGACGACGAGCGTCTGAACATTTTGCACACCGACAACGGCAACCCAAGCATCATTGCGGAGCATTTGGAGGAGGCGGAAGCGATCACGAAAACGCTGGTCGCCACCTTGAGCGATGGTGCCGTGCTCTCCTTTGGTGTCGAGTCGGCCGACCCGTCGGTGCATGAAGCGAATTGGCTCAATTGCGACCCGACTCAACTCAAGGCCGCCGTGAATCTCATCAACAGTTACGGACGTGAACGTGGAGCGCGCGGCCTGCCCAAATTGCTGCCAGGTCTCAATTTCATCGCTGGCCTGAACGGAGAGACGGGCGTCACTTACGGCCTGAACATGGACCTGCTCAACGGCTTGCGGGATGAAGGGCATTGGCTTCGCCGCATCAACCTCAGGCAGGTCGAGGGTCAGGGATTCCAAGACGTGGATTCCGAAGCCTTCGGCGCGTTCAAGCGACGCGTCCGGGACGAAATCGACGCTCCGCTTCTCGCGGAGATGCTGCCGCTGGGTGAAGTGCTTCGCGACGTCCACTGGGAAGCCCACGGCGGTCGAACACGCTTGCCTGCACACGACACGCCAGGTCATCGTGACGGCAGCATGTGGGGTGGATCTGGTGTGTCGTTCGGCCGTCAAATTGGCGCCTACCCCATCCTCATCGGAGCCTCCTACCTGACCACCCTTGAATCTGCGACCGACGTGATGGTGACCGGGCACGGGCAGCGGTCCATCACCGGCATCGAACTGGGGCTTGACGCCGACACGGTCACGGCTTCGGTGTTGGAAGCCATCCCCGGCGTCGGAGCGAAGGCGGCATGGGCGCTGGTCACGGAGCGCGCCAAACGGGCCAGAAAACGTCGAGTGGACGGCCCGCTCATCGACGACGTCGAGGCGTGGTTCAGCGCTGCAGGACAACGCTTGCCGGAAGGTGTTGACGTGCATCGAATCCTCACGAGCAAGGAGGTCTGAGCCTTGCAGGACACGGCCGTGGTGGACGGGCTGCTCGCGGCCGCAACCGCCCTTTCCGAACGCTGCAATGCGCTGCTTCCATCCCTCATCGGTCAGGGCGGCGTCGCGCACGCCACCAACACGCTGGAGTACGCATGGCCGCTGCACGAGGCGTGGATCCGCACATGGGGCGGGCGCGGGGCTTCCACCCTCATGCTCGGGATGAACCCGGGCCCCTGGGGCATGGCGCAAAGCGGCGTTCCCTTTGGCGCGACGGGCATCGTCCGCGACGAACTTCGCATTCCTGACCTCGCCCTCGAGACCCCTGCTGGAGCGCATCCAAAACGCCCCATCGTCGGACTTTCTCAGGAGCGTCAAGAGGTCAGCGGTCAGCGCATTTGGACCCTCATGTTTGACGTGTATGGCTCACCTGAGGCGGCGATGGAGCACGTGTTTCTCGTGAACCATTGCCCCTTGCTTTTGCTCAACGAAGGTGGGGCCAACGTCACCCCAGACAAATTGCCAGCCGCCGTGGTGGCGCCTGT
>DUHU01000021.1 GCA_013330765.1 Candidatus Poseidoniaceae archaeon
TAGGTGTGCGTCCCAGACATGGCGACCGTTGCGGGGAGGGATTGTGTGCCACCGATCTGGACCTTGTTGACGCCATTGCGGTAGTAGAATTCCACGCCTCCGCCGTCGACGTAGTCGAGATCGCCGGTGTTTCGCACGGTAACTTCGAGGTCGACCGTGTCGCCGCGGAGATAGGAATCTGGGGCGACGTCGTTGGTGACCTTCAGGCCGGTCACGGCGATGTCGAGCTTGGGACCCATGTTGGAGTCGGCTGCGCTGACAATGCTGCGGTGGCTGGTGTGGTCACCGTCCATGAGGGCAGCCACGGTGAGGAAATTCTCTGCGGCACTCTTGCCGCCGCCAGCGCTGACAACGCTGATTGGGACGGTCCAAGACTTGGTGACGGGGTTGCCGTTGGTCAGGGTGACCGATTCAAAGCCGCTTTGGCCGCTGTTGAGCAACCACTGCTGGAACACGTGGTGCGGGTGAAGGTTGTTTGAGTTGGAGTAGACCTCGGGCGAGGTCTCTTCGGTCACGGCCGCGTAAATGTAGACCGTCTTGCTCCCTGAACCAAGGTAGGAAGCCGTGATGTCGATGTTCATGTTGTTGCCGCTCTCCGACTGAGAAATGGTCAGAGCGTAGTCGTTGGCGTTTTGCATGTTGCCGCCGCTTTGATAGAAACTGTCGTAGTTCTGGCCACCGGAGGTGTAGTACTGGCCAGAGGCCGCGTCGCCGAACACCGTGGTGGGGTAACCGGACGGGTTGATGTGCGCCCTTCGGTTGATGGGCGGCTCGGTGGGCCAACCGGTCGTGGGGGACTCCCAGAACGCGATGTAGGTGAAATCCTCAGAGGTGGTTCCGCCGCCGCCGTTGGTGCCGTAGAGGTTGTGCAGGTTGGTGGACGAGGTCTGGCAAGGCCCACACCAGTACGCTCCCACGTATTCCGCAAACACAGGGTGTCCTGGGCTGCTTGCGGACATCACGGTCGGGGCCTCATCAAGGGACTCAGGCTCGTCGACAAGCGAGGTGGCCAAGCCTGCAGTCAGGCTTCCAAGCATCAGGGCCACAAGCAGGACAGCCAGCGTTCGCATCTGATTCATGGTATGAGCAAGCCAAACCGCTTTATCAAACATTGCGCGCCGTGCTACGTTTCCGAAGGCGTCAAATCTTACATCGAGCAGCGGCCACCATGACGCCGAACGTGATTGCGCTTGTCGCGGATGACGGACGAACATGGACGGTCAACGTCGCCGACGAAAGCGTGAAGATCAAGGGGTTGGGCGTGTTCAACCCTGCCCACCTTGTTGCAGAACACAGCATGGGCTCGTCCGTCACCTTGGCCGGCAAGCGCTTGACCCTCCTGCCCGCACGCCTCCCAGAGGTGCGAAAAGGCATGCTGCGACGCGCCCAGACCATCGGCGACAAAGATGCAGGGATCATCGTTTCGAGGCTGGGCATCGGCCGTGACGACACCGTCTTGGAAGCAGGGCTCGGAAGTGCGGGACTCGGCCTCCATGTCTCCAGAGCCCTAGGACCCTCAGGGCACCATATCACGGTTGAACCGCGAGAGGAACACGCCCACGTTGGCTTGGCCAACCTCGAGCAAGCAGCCCATGCGTGGCCCGACAGCCCCCGTCATTCGCACCTGAACGCCCTCGCAGAGGATTGTGCAGGCGACGTTCAGGCGCTCGCCCCCAACGGCCTCGACGCCGTGGTCTTGGACATGGCAGACCACACCCCGGCCATCGCCGCCTTGGCACCGCTGCTCGGCCCGGGAGGTCGGATGGCGTGCTACTGTCCGGTCACCAGTCAGCTCGAGCGAGCGTGGGAAGCCTGCGAGACCGCAGGATTGGACATCGATTGGGCAGGCGAAGTCATGGAACGCCCCTGGAGCAAAGCCTCACGAGGTGGCGTTCGCCCTGCCAACGGACCGTTTGGCCACACGGCCTTCTTGCTGATCGCACAACGACGTTCGGCTTAGGGAAGAACGCGAATGCTCGACTGGCAGGTCGGACAGGTGAAACGGAAGGGCGGCTCACTTCCTCCGGGCACGCCCAAGACGGCATCGCAGCTTGGACAAGCCACCTTGTTCCCCTCTTCGATGCGCGCTTCGTTGTGACCCAACTCAGCGACGTCATCTTTGGCTTCGTCCTCCTCTTCCTCGTCCTCGGTTGCGGGTGCTGAACGGCGAATGCGCAGCAAGCCAAACAACAGCAGCGCCACGACCCAGCCCGAACTCAAGGCAAGAAGCGAATCTTGGTTGCTCAATTGCAGCAGCCCAAGGTCAAGTCCAGAGGGCGGCAAAGTTGGACCGGGGAGATCCACTTGGAGCGTGCCTCCACTTTCAGAGCGCTCAACGCCGGCCATCGTGTACGTCGCCAGCACCTCAGGCTCCGCCGAGGCAGCACCTGTGGTCAAGCGAACAAGTTCGAGGCTGAACCTGGCAGAAGCCCCGGGTTCAAGTGAGAAACTCCCGGTTCGCGCCCCGTCACTGAGACGGACCCATGTGGCCTGGAGGTAAGCCAGATTGGACCCGGCCAAGTCCAATTCCCCCACGGCTTGGGCGTTGGCGGTGTTGGTCACCCGAACCACGGTCGTCTCGGAACCGCTGGTCTCGATGGAAAGGGAGGCGTCCTCGACGACAACCTCGATCGGCGCGGCTTCACCCCACGACGCAAGCACCGTGACGACCACGGCGTCGGAGGCCACCACGTCCGTGGACAGGCCGCCGATGGCACTGCGTACGCTGACGTTCAGTGCGACGAGGCCGGCAGGAGCGTTTTCGGCCATGGTGCACGACCATGGGAGGGCTTCGCTTGTTCCGGTGAGGTTGACCGGGCCTGGGAAGGAGCACGTAGCTCCGGAGGCAGAGAGGGTGAGCCGGTCGGTCACGCGGCTGGTCAGGCGAAGGGTCCCTGTCACGGTCCCGCCCGCTTCGACCTCGGACACGTCAGCGTTGAGCTCAAGCGTCACCTGCTGAGCGCGATAGACGAGGGATTGCACCACAGAGTCAGACACGGAACCGTCGAGGGAGGAATTTGCGGTGAGCACCACGTGGAAGACCTGTCCGTCCGCCGCGACGCCGTCGAGGGCAACGTGCACAGGAACGACGGTGCTGGACCCAGAGGCAAGGGTCACCACGTCCGCGTCGAGTTGGACCGTGAGCACGTCCGTTCCGCTGAGGGCGAAGCCGGACAGGACAAAGGTGGCGTCATCGGCTCCAGTATTGACCACGGTCATGGTGGTGCTGACATCGCCCAAGCCCCCGAGAAGCATGGCACCAGGGTACGGCGCCGTGGGGTCTTCAGGTGCAGCATCGCCTTGACCGATGCCCGAGCTTGGGACCACGTCAACACCACGGCGGCTCGACACCTGCACGGCAAGATTCAGGGTCCAAGAGCCGTGTGTTGCATCGGTAAAGACGAGGGTCACGTCGTGGTCCCCAACACTGGCCTGTGGTCCAGCGGCGACCGTGAGGGTCAGCGTCAGATTGGGCGCCAGTGCGGTCAGCGACCATGACGAATCGCCCGAGGCATCGCTCAAGGTCACGCCACCGGGCAAACCACTGGTGCTGAGGGACACGTCGAGGTCCTCGGTCCCGGTCAAGGCGAGGGTGACGTTGACGTCCGTCGAGCCACCGGCTTCGACGGCCACACGCGCATCGGCGGGCCCCGTCAATTCAAGCGCAGCATGGTCTGCCGGAGCGAGCGTCACCGTTTCCGTGAGTGCTCCGTGCACACTTGACGCTTCAAGCACCACGCTGCAGGACCGGGTGTCGGAGACGAGGCTTTGGATGGACCACACTCCCGTGGAACCCGCGGCCACGGTCTGGGTGGCGGACGACAGGAGGGTGGAGGAGATGCGCCCGTCGCAGCCCTCGAGGGGCGCCTCGGGAGCCAGCATGGTCAGGGTCACGCTAAGATCGTGCGAACCGGCGTTCTGGAAAGTGGCTTGCCAATCGGTGCCTTCGTCAACGTCAACGTCGACAGAGGCGGGGGCAGTGAAGGTCGTGTCGACGTGTTCGTCGACGACAAATCCGATGACTCGGCTGACCTGAACTGAACTGTCGTTCGCCCAAGCACCCACGAGTTCCACTTCGCACACTTCCTGAACGCCGGAGGGCCATGAGGAAGCAGGAGGCACCTCCACGGACAATCCGACGGTGCCCACGTCACCCGGAGCGGCAAAGGTGGACGTCAAATCGAGCAGGTCCCAGACGCAATTTGCGGCTCCAGAATCGCCCAGTTCCCACGCCCAAGAAGCGGCCGAAGTCCCAGTGTTGGTGACCTCCACCGAGGTGAGGGAGGCCTGACCAAAGGACAGATTTTCAGCTGGATCAATGTTGCCAATGGCCACGTCAGGAACCGCTTGGATGCGGACCACCAACGTGCTGGTTGAGGTGATGTTTCCTTTGGTGGAGGCCACGACAAGATCGAGGCCCACGTCCGCGGGAACGGCGTTGGGGGCCACCTCAAGCCGGAGCGTGGCGCTTTGCGTGCCATAGGCGCTGACGTTCTCGAGCACGTCGTCGCTGAACAAGGCGAGAAGGTCGCCACCCACAGCGGCCGAAGCAGCGGCTCCAGTTCCGCTGTTGGTCCATGGATAGGTCCAGGAGGACGTGGCGTTGAACACCGCATGAGCGGCGGCCATTTGCAACGTTTGGCCAGCGCTGGCGTTGATGCCGAGCGGCAGGCTCAATCCAACGGGTGAGGTCCCGTGGATGGCAGCAAAGAGGGTGGCTGCGGTCAGGTAAGAGCCGTGGATCGAAGGATGAGAACCGTCGGCCGTGTAGAGGTTGTAGAACAGGGTGCCGATCTGGGTCGGATCGGTTCCTGCGGCCTGAAGGTCGTCGTGGATTTTGGCAAAAGCCAAACCCGCAGGAGCCACGTACACGGATGCGTTTGGATGTGCGTTCGTGACGTTGTCAGCGTAATCGAGGTACCCTTGCAAAAGATGGTCGTTCATCGCCGTGAAATTTGGGTAGCGAACGCTGTTCATCGCATCGCCAGAGCGCCTTCCCCACGTCATGAGGAGCATCATTTCAGAGCCCTCGTCTTCCACACGATCACCCAACGCAACGGCGGCGTCTCGGGAGTCCAGCCAATCGCTTTGGGTTCGAGGGAAACCAGGAATCTGGGACTGGTCTTGCACGACCACGACGTCCCAGGCTTGGCTGGAAAGGCTGGTGTTCCACGTGTCGCCGCTGGTGTTGACCTTCGACCTGTGCCCTTCGAGGGTCATGCCCCCTCCTGCGTTGGCTGAGACGTTCGCGTCTCCCACTTCGCGAAGGAGATCCTCAAGCAGTCCGTCAAGACCGTTGGCCGCCGTGTACGAATTGCCGTACATCAGGACCTCTGAAGAGGACGTGACCGGGGTTGTGTTCCCCCCGGTTTGGTTTTCAGAAACGTTTCCACTCCCACCGGTGGA
>DUHU01000234.1:0-1225 GCA_013330765.1 Candidatus Poseidoniaceae archaeon
ATGAACGAAAACCCGAAGGGATCAGGGGTGGTTGTCCTTGCTTGAGTCGACCACCTACGTGTACGACGCCGACGGGGCCATCCTTGGCCGTTTGGCCAGCGCCGTGGCGGACCTCCTCCAAAAGGCGTCCCGTGAGGGGCGTGAGGACAAGGTCGTCATCGTCAACGCCGAGAAGGCCATCGTGACCGGAAGCCCGGTCTCCATCATGGCGACGTATCACGCCAAGTACGAACTCAACCACGCCAGGAAGGGTCCGTATTTCCCGCGCATGCCGGACATGATCCTCAAGCGAACCGTTCGCGGCATGTTGCCTTACCAGAAGAAGTCCAGCGGCCGCCGTGCCCTCCGCAACCTGCGTGTGGAGATCGGCTGCCCGTCCCACCTGGACGGGGACTTCCCCGACGGCCACACCGCCGGAGACCGTTCCGCCTATGAGCGCCCGCTCCCTGACCGCTTCATGAGCCTCGGGGACATCAGCGCCGGCCTTGGTGCGCCTGCGCACCGCTGGGGAGGTGACCAGTGATGGCGAAGAAAAAGAAGTCCGTCGAATCCTCAGGGAAGCGCAAGACCGCAATTGCCCGCGCCTCGGTGAAGCCGGGCAAAGGACGCGTTCGTGTGAACAGCTCCCCCATCGAGATCCTGCAACCCTCGCTCTCCCGCCGCAAGGCGATGGAGCCGCTGATCATTGCCGACGCGATGAACCGCCTGAGCAAAGTGGACATCAACGTGGTCACCCACGGCGGCGGCATCATGGGCCAGTCTGACGCCATCCGCACCGCTATCGCCCGAGGCCTGGTGCTCTACAACGGTGGAGCCGAGGGACAAGATTCGGAGTTGCGAGACGAATACCTTCG
This sequence comes from Candidatus Poseidoniaceae archaeon, assembly GCA_013330765.1. Taxonomy (GTDB): domain Archaea; phylum Thermoplasmatota; class Poseidoniia; order Poseidoniales; family Poseidoniaceae; genus MGIIa-L3; species MGIIa-L3 sp12206u. The sequence goes on from DUHU01000234.1 coordinate 855, forward strand.
TTTCGATCGTTCGCTTTTGGTCAACGACCCACGCCGCAAGGAGCCCAAGCACCAACTCGGTCGTGGCGCTCGCCGCAAGAAGCAGAAGTCGTACCGTTGAGGTGATTTGAGATGATTATTCCAGTTCGGTGTTTCAGTTGCGGGTCCATTGTGGCCCATGTCTGGGAAGATTACAACGCCAAGGTTGACGGTGGCATGGAGCCCGCTCAAGCGCTCGACGAAGTCGGGTTGGAGCGTTACTGTTGCCGTCGGATGTACATCGGCCACATCGACCTCCTCGAGGACGTGGCCACGTACAGCGCAGCACGCCAACGGTGAGCAGGAAACAAAGGGGCCCGTGGGTTAGCTTGGCCTATACTTGGCGGCTGGGG
>DUHU01000234.1:1561-6023 GCA_013330765.1 Candidatus Poseidoniaceae archaeon
CGGTTCAAATCCGGACGGGCCCACTCCTGTCCATCCACGTGCTGACTTGATATGCGTCAGCGACCACCCTTTGGCATGCGTCGTCGAGCCAGCGCTCTGTTGGTGCTCCTCCTTCTCTCGTCTGTTGCCCCCGCCCTGTCTCCAGCAGGCGCATCTGACGTGTCCATCGTGGCCGATGCCACATGGAGCGGCGACGTGACGCTGACGGGGAACCTGACCGTCGAAGGGCCATCTGTGTTGACATTGGAGCCCGGCACGGTGGTCGACGCGGACACGTACGCCATCCACATCATTGACGGTGGCGTGTTGATCGCGGATGACGCAATCATCACCTCGACCGCTCCTTTCCCCTCTCAAGGCTCCCACGGTTCCGGCTTGTGGCCGGGCGTGGTCGTCGATGCGACGTCCAGCGCATTCCTGAACGGAACACTGGTGGAGCGGGCGGAAACGTGCCTTCACCTTGAAGGGACCTTGGAGGCCACAGGTCTCAACCTTGAGGACTGTTACATCGGCCTCGATGTCACCGGAGGAGCGGTGGCCGACATCAGCAACCTCCACGTTGAACGGGCCGACGTCTATGCGGTTCGTAACGGTGGAGATCTTGACCTCCTCACTGGTGCGTCCTTGCACAACGTCTCCATCGGCCTGTTGTCCGACGGGACCACTCACGCCACGAACCTCGACGTTGACGGCGCCCTTCAGGGCCTGAATGCTGTCAGCGGCACCGCCGTCGTGCACGGCATGACGGTCGCTCAAAGCAAGATTGCCATTGGAGCATCGGCGGGAGCTTTCCTCGAAGTGCACGATGCGAACGTGACGACCTCTGGCTTGGCCGTGGACGCCAGTGACGCAACGGGACTGTTCGTGGACGGTCTCGAGGTGACGGAAACGTCCAGGCTGCTTCAAGGCCGCAGCGTGGCCGGATTAAGCCTCAGCAACGTAACGGCCTCCATCGCAGACAACAGCGCATCCACCAAAGCGGTGGATTTGCCGTGCAGCGGTACGTGCAACATCTCGTCAGCCCACCTCGTGTTGGACAACGCGACAGTGCACGTTTCTGGTGCGGGCACCACCGGGTTTTCTGACGTGGCCCTTCACGCAGTGAACCTTTCGCGTCCAGCATTGGAAGCCACAGGCTCGGGTGCTTTCGAAGCCGACGGCCTGACGGTTTTGGGCGAGAGGGGCATCCTGGTGCGCGACGTCAACACTCACCTCCACGACGTCCACGTGGACCTCGGAACGGGCGATGGGCCAGCCATCGATCTGATGGCGGGCACCCATGATTGGGGGGACATCGTCCTCGAGCGGAGGTACAACAGCTTCGATCAATCCAGTGAGGGCCTTGTGGCCCGCTATACGACGCTGAACGTCAACGCGCTGACGGCGACGAATCTCTCCACCGGCGTCCACCTTGACACCGCACACTTCGAATCCAACATGGTGTCCAGCTTCGACGGCCGTCATGCAGGGCTGATGCTCGAGGACAGTACGTTGATCGTCGCCAACCTTGACACCCGTTTGAGCACCACCGGCCTGGACGCCGTGGCCTCGTCCTTGATCGTCGAAGACTGGTTGGCCGACCGCCATCAACTTGGGCTCAGCTTAGACGATGCTTCCACGGCCACGGTTCGTGTGTTCAGTGCAAGCGGAGGCACAGGCTCCTCCGATGCGTTGGGCGGAGGCACCTTCCTCTGGGGAGGAAGCCCCAGCACTCGGGTCCAAACCTCCGCTCACGACCGCTTCATCGAAACGCCGGTCACCTTCACAGATCTGGATGAAAATCCAGTCATTGCGGCCATCATGGTTCACGGATTCCACCTGTCTTCAGACGTCAACGGCGCCGCAACACTCCCCCTGTTGAGCGGCGGTTCAAACGTCGTGGCTCTGGCCAATGGTGCCGGAGTCAGCGACCAACTCATCGGCGGTCAAAACGGCCAGCGGATGCAGATTCCAGTGCTTCCCAACGGCGATTGGGTGTTGCCCAACGGCATCAATGCAGTGCTCGGGCCCAAACCCGACGGTACCGCTCACCAATTGAACGGCGATTTGACGATTCGGCAAGGTGCAAGCCTTACCCTTGATGGCACCACCCTGCAGCTCGGGTCGGGCTTCAGTGCCGAGGTGGAGACAGGGGCGGCCCTGTTCGGGCACAACGGCCGTCTTGTTGCAGACCAAATCGCGGCCCTCGGATCGGCAAACCTCGGCGGTGGAGAAGGCCGATTGCTCGTGGACGGTCCCTTGACGTGGTCCTGCTCTTCTGGCACCACCGCGACCGGTGTGGAGTTGCTTCAGGCAACGACGCTGACGCCAGGATGCGAAGTCATGATGCTCGACGGGGCCGTGAACACCACGGTCACGGCCATGACATCCGCGCGGCTTGAATTGCAATCGCCAATGACCGTGGAAGTGCTCGACGTGGGCCAGCCGGTGGCCGGCGTCAGCATCATCGTGGCGGGCGACATCAGCACCACGGGCGCAGACGGTCGAGTGGAAGGCAGCTCGACCGCCCTCTTGGTGGACGAAACCGGGACGACGGAAACGGGCGTGATCATGGTCAGGATGGACCGAAACGGCCGGAACGATGCGGTGGCATGGGACACGAGCGGCCCGCTCGAGCATCGCTTCATGTCCTCCACGTTGGACGGTGGGATGTTGTCCGGCTGGACGGTCCTCGAAGCACAGTGGAGCCCTTACCATCTGGAAGCAGACCTCACGGTGGAACCGGACGGGACCCTGACCCTGCGCGACGGCGTCTTGCTCCGCATTGGCGACGGCGTCAGCATCGATGTGAAAGGGAGCCTTGACGTGGCCACCGCCACCCTCCAAGGGCCTGGATCCGGCGCCCGATGGTCCGGAATTCTCGTCGACGGCGACGCTGAAACAGACGTCACGCTTCGAGGAGCACGTCTCCTCGAGGCAAGTCCTGCTTTCCGACACCATGGACCGGGTGAAGTCGAGATGACGTCGACCGTTCTCGCCCGTTCGTCTGGAGCCGATCCGCTCATTGAGGTGCTTCCAAGCGCCAGCGGGACGCTGAATCTTGTCGATGTGACCCTCATGGATGCGGGTGGTGCTTGCATGCGCGCCCAAGGGCCGGGACTCGAAGTGACCGTCAACGGCCTTCTTTTCGACGGCTGTGGGGATGAGGCTGCATGGTGGAGAAACCTCGACGTGGTCGCATCCAACCTTACGGTCGGAGCCGGTGCCGGTGCGGGGATCCACCTTGCAGGAGTGCGGGGTTCAGTGGACGGCTTGGACGCGAGCGCCCATGACGGAAACGGGGCATCTCTGCATCTCCAAGACATCGACGGCGACCTGCGCTTGGTCGACCTGAAGCTCACCTCGGGCCAAGGCACTGCAGCACTTACTGGCGGGCCAAACCGTGCGCTGGACCTCGACGGTGTGCACATTACGGGAGCACCGGGCCTTGACGTGGACGATTCGGCAGGCGTTCTCCGTGACGTGGTCCTTGACGGACCGGGCACTGGAACGGCTTTTATCGCCCATCATGGGCGTTCGAACTCCCTCCTCGTGAACGGTCTCGACGTCCAAGGATACGCCCTTGGGGTGGACGTCCACGCCGACAGCAACGAAGACCCGGCCCCGGTTCAGATTCGCGATGCCTCCGTTCAGGCGGACGTCGCGGTCGCGGCCGACGGCCACCCCCTCGTCCTCAACAACGTGGATTTGACCGGGAGCGTGCAACTGGCTGACGCCGTTGTCGAGGTGATTGGAGGGTCGATTGATCTTGAACAAGCGACCGTGCTTGGCGATGGCGTATTGGAACGGTGGATCGTGCAGCGATTCGTCAGCCAACGCGACGGCATCCCCTCGGAAGGAGCATGGACCGCGACGCCCTTCTTGCCGGACGACGTGGTGCAGAGCGCCAACGGAGATGGGGCTGCAGTGGACCTGACGTTGCTGGTCGGATGGATCGATGCCAACGAAGCCTTGTCCACCTCCGAAGGGCGGGTTGCCCTTTCTGTGCCCGGATCCCCGTCCGTGGCCGCCAACGTGACCTTTGGCAACGGGCCGGTGACGCTGACGGTGTTGGGCAACCAGCCACCAGCGGTGAGCTTTGAGCGACCCATCAGCGGTGCAAGGGTCATGGAAACCCTGCCCATGGCCGCACTTCTTTCCGTAACGGACGACCATCAAGCCGCGGAGGATTTGACCTACGATTGGACCGTCCGTGACGACATGGGCGTTGTGATGATGCGATCGAACGCGATTCTTTCGTGGAACATCACGGACTTGCCTGCGGACGTCTACTTGATTGAGGTCGTGGTGACGGACGGCTACGGCGCCAGCACGACGGTGCTGCTTGACGTTGAAGTGACGCCTCTTGATACGGACGACGATTGGACCAGCACATGCAGTGAACTGACCTGGTACGATGAAGAGACCGCCAAGCCATGTGGCCCGGACGTCTACGACCTTGACGACGACGGCGACGGCATCC
>DUHU01000202.1 GCA_013330765.1 Candidatus Poseidoniaceae archaeon
TCGTGCTCGAAGGGCTCACCGTCCACCAACACCTCGACGCGCCCCTGGTCGACAAACATCGCACAGGTCAGGGGGTCGATGATGTCCACATCGAGGCCACGCTCCCTTGCTTCTTCGACCAACCTTCTGGTGCTGTAGAGCCGAGGCCCCCTGGACAGCACGGCGAGGCGAAGGTCCATGTGTCCCAACGGCACACCACCCCTTTTCACCTCATCGTCCACAGATGAACATCCGAGGCCGAGGCTTTCAAGTGGTCGGCGAATCACCGAAGCGGCATGGACGATGACGACCGCGCCGACGGTTCCGACGGCTTGGAACCCGTGCCCAGCAAGGTGCTTGTGGACGAGGACCGGGACGACGTGGTTGAGGCGATGAGCCTCGAAGAGCGCGAGGAAGCGCTCAACCGCTCGCGCTGGAACGTCTTCATGTTCCTCGGGATTGCGGTGATTTTGTTTGGATTCGCCCTTTTCCCAATGCCCTTCTCCGCCGATTACCAAAGTTCCCTCGGGGGAGCCCAAGCGACGAAAGACGTCGGGCTGATTTGGGGCATGCCCATCGCTGGAGACGACATCACGGACGTGCCCGTGCGTGTCGACATCGCCATCGACCAACCTCCGCCCACGCACTCAGAACTGGTGGCGTTCATGATTCAAACCGCGGATTGCACTGACTCAGCGGCCTTGTCGGACGGACAGGTGGCCGCAGAGAATGGAAGTTCAGACCATGGGTATGCAACCACCATGGGCCGCGTGACGGCGGGTTCTGAGGAGCAGTTCCGCTTCCGAGTCGATCCTGGACAATACTGCCTGATCGTCAAATTCCTCGACATCGACGGGCAAAACGCCGATCAATCGGGCACAGGGACCGTCGAAATTGACGGTCGAGTGTGGCCAAATCAAGCCATTGGAGGACTGTTTGGCCTTGTCGCGGTCGTGCTCGCAGCTCTTTCTTTCGTGGGCGCACAACGACACGGCAACGAATACCGATCAATGAAACAGCCCAAGGAAGCCTCTGTTGAATCGACCGTCCTCGCTGCAGCAGGCCCCTCGGGTCCTCCCGCAGCAGGCCCGAGTGGACCGCCATCGGCAGGCCCGAGCGGGCCCCCAACCGCGACCGAAGCCCCGGCACCGTCCGAAGGCCCAACCGTCCTCCAAGAGGACGAGGACGGAACGGCATGGCTCGATGCGGGCAACGGATACGTCTACCGCCGCATGCCTGACGGGGACTTTGACCAGACCGTTTTCGTCCCCAATCCTGACGGGGACGGCTTCGTTCCCCACGAGGGTTGATACGGCGCATTTGGAGGTCAAAACATGAGCGGCATGGACCTTTACGTCGCGCTCGCTCTCGGCGTTGGCTTGGCCGCAGCAAGTGGATTCCGGGTGTTCCTCCCACCGTTTCTTTACGGGCTTGCAACACGATTTGATCTGAATCCAACGGTTGTTCCGGATTCAGGCATGCAAGAGTGGATGGCATCCGATGTCGGCTTGATGGTGCTCGGTGCAGCGGTGGTCTGCGAACTTCTTGCTTACTACATCCCTTGGTTGGACAACCTGCTCGACACGATTGCCTCTCCTGCAGCGGTGGTCGGGGGGGTGGTCCTCATGTCCACGTCTTTGGGCGAACTTGAACCCGCTTTGCAATGGTCCTTGAGCATCGTTGTTGGTGGCACCACCAGCGGATCGGTGCAATTGACCACCGTCGGCGTTCGCGCCTTATCGACCGCCTCAACGGGCGGACTTGGCAACCCAATCGTGTCCACCATGGAAGCCGGAGCGTGTTTGTTTTGCACGGTTCTCGCACTCCTCCTCCCACTCATCGCCTTGGTGTTGGTGTTGGGGGGCCTTGGGATGGGCGGACGTTGGGTGCTTCGCCGCCGCGGTGCGAAGGCGTCGGATGCCCAAGTTTGGGCGCCCATGAACCCTCAGGCTTGAAAGCGGTCAACTGCGAGCGTCCATCGGAGGGCGATGAGCGTTGACCGATGCATCAAGCCTGACCGTGGCCAAACTGAAAGCGCTGTGCGTTCTTCATGACCTTCCCACAAGCGGTGTGAAAGCCGTGTTGGTCGAACGTTTGCTCGAGGCCGGTTTGGACCGTAGCAGCATCGGATTGCCCGACCTTCAAACGGAGGACGCGTCCGAGGAGGTCATCTCCCTTGAGCCAGAGCCTGAACCCGTCGTGATCGAGGCAGAACCTGCTTCTCCCGCCGTCGAGGTCCCCCTTCCCGCCGTCGAGGACGACGAGGTGCTTGAGGCCGAAGTCTTGGACGCGATTCCGATCGAGGACGATGCGCCGGAGGATGCCGCTCCCCTGCCTGAGGTCCCACCCGCCGTACCCCTTCCCGGCTCGAAGACCGCGAGGAACACCACGCTCCTTGACATGGTGAAGACCCCCAAGGCTGCAGCCGTGTTGTTGGTGGTTCTCTTCCTTGGCGCAGGCGGGTGGTATTGGGTCGAACAACAGTTGGATCCAGTGACCGTGGATGCACTGCGGTACGGTGACGAAATGGGCTTCGTGCTCATCGACGGGCAACTCACGGCCACGGAAGGCTTCGTCGAACCGGTGATCGAGCAATTGGACATCGAAGACGACATTTGCCGTCTGGAGGTGTCCTTCTCGGGCACCGGCGACGTCGCTGTCCATGAGGGCACCATGCTCGACATACCTTCGCAAGGTTCCGACACCCGGCTTTTGGGAACGGTCAGCGTCCGAGGCGCACATGGCGCTGAATGGTTGGCCGTTCAGCAAGAGGCCACGTACGACCTCGACGAATTGGTGGTCAAGCGTCATCTTCGCTCAATTGTCCCCGGAAGCAACGACTGCTCCTCCAGTTCAGCCTCCGCCAGCGGTGCGGCCGAGTTGGCCTTGACGTCGTGGACCGAAATCGGTGACCGCGTCACGCTCCGCAGCAATGCGGATTGGGAGGTGGACCTCGAGGGTGTGGTCCGCGGCTCGACCACGACCTACGGCGTCGGCGGTCTTCTGGGATCCTTCGAGGTCTTTGCACCGGGCATCGCCATGTTGACGCAGCCGGTCGAACTGCAGTCCCTGGTCGGCACCACGCCAATTGAAACCGGTGCGACCGGCACAGGCCTTGGTTGGGATTGGTCGGTGGTCGGAGCCGAAGATTTCGCCGGGAAGCGCATGTGGCGTATCGTGGCCACACAACCGGACTTGGCCACATACTGCCTCGGCAGCGCCACGCTGTCCATGTGGGTCGAAGCCGACAACCCATGGGCCAGCCGGCAGACGGTCGACGTCCGGCTTTCCTCCGACAACAACGGGCAACAGGATTGCTCCACCCTCTCCCAGCAGCTCGGAGATGCCGTTCTGCCTGACGGTGAATTCCGACTGACGCACACCTTCGAACGCACCTCCCTTACCCGTGGGGCCGACCGCCTCGATCTGGGAACGACCTACCTTGGTCGACCCAGCCCCGCCGAATTGGGAGCGCCCGAAGAGGCCCTTGTGGATTGGACACGAAACGCCAGCCACGTTCCTGATGCTGCATCGGGCGCCTCCACCACCCTTGAAGAGGCCGTGTCGTGCCTCCGTTCCGTCGGATCCTCCGCCTCGGGCGCCAACGCTGCTTTGGACAACGAGGGCTACATTTGGCGGGCTGTCGGCGATTCAGGAGGGGAAGTCGATGCATGGAATCTGTCGTGGGTTGGCAACGACGACGCGCACGGCTGGGTCCGTCTCGACGTCAGCAGCGGTGAAAGCGGAACGTGCACCTTCGTTGAGAAAGGCCCACTGGACCTTGGCATCGTTTGGAACCGTGAATCGGCGCCCGCCGTGTTGCCCATGGACGAAGTGGAAGCCTTGCTTTTGGCCGAAGACCGATTTCCAGAACTCGTGGGCAGCAAGGGCTTGTTCGATGCGAATGGGGGTCACAACGACGGGCTCCGTCGCGGCGTCTTGGTCGCCGTTCCCGACGACGGTTTGACGGGATTGATCAGCGAATTGGTGGACGGAGAGGCAGGAGCCACCACCTACGATTACGTCCGCACCTGGGATCAACAGGGGTGGGATTCGACGCTCAGCGTGGCCATTGACGGCACCAGCGGGCGCCTTCTGGCCACTTCGCTTGTCGAACGTCCGGCGTGAGGAAAGAGGACATTGAACCACGCTCGGCGCGCCGCGTCGGCCGTCACCTCCAAAGCCTCAGAGGCGTGCATGTTGCATCGATGGGGAAGCGGAGTCGTCAGGTCACCGTCGGTGAAGCGGAGTTTGAGGCGCACCCTCAAGCCGCACCGGCGACCGACGATGGTGATGAGATCGGGCCCGCGAAAATTCGCGCGCCGCTTGAACTTCCGCCCATGCAACCGTCGACCCAAGGGCTTGCTCGGGTGGTCGCCGTCACCAACCAAAAGGGCGGCGTCGGAAAGACCACCACGGTGATCAACCTCGCCGCAGCCCTCGCTGCCTCGGGCCAGCGTGTTCTCGTCGTGGATTTGGATGCGCAGGGAAATTGTGCCACCGGCCTTGGCATCGACAAGGCCAGGGTTGAGCGAACCACCCGTGACCTGCTGCTCAACCCTGAACGTGCCTCAGAGTGCCGCTATGCCACTCGAATCCCGACCCTCCACGTGGTGGTCGGTGATCGTCGTCTGGTGTCGGTGGAGGACGCCATCCTCTCGGACCTTGGGCGCGAATCAAGGTTGGCTGAAGGACTGGCACCCTTGCTTCCTCATTATGACCTGGTCCTGATCGATACGCCTCCGAACCTCGGGGTGCTCGCCATCAACGCCCTTTGTGCCGCCGATGGCGTGCTGGTTCCGGTTCAAACCGAATATTTCGCGCTCGAAGGCCTTGCAATGCTTCTCTCGACGGTCGAGCAAGTGCGCCGTCGCTTGAATCCAAACCTCGGCGTTGACGGGGTCCTTCTCACCATGCATGCTCCAACCTTGCTCAACCAGCAGGTGGCCAACCTGCTTCGAGAGCACCTCGGCGACGTGGTCGTTGAGCCGCCAATTCGTCGCAACATCCGCCTCGCAGAGGCGACAAGCCGAGGGGAGCCCATTCACATTCACGCGCCAAAGTCCAACGGCGGTCAAGACCACCTCGCGGTGGCTGACGTACTGTCTCAGAGGTGGGGATTGGTGCGGAGGTCGCAAGCATGAGCGAGCGGGGCCTTGGCCGAGGGCTCGATCATCTGATCGAACAGAACGCCACGGAGCTCGGTTTTCTCGACGCCTACGGGCCCGCTCCTGAGGAAGCGTTGGGCGAGGTGTTCGATGCTGCATGCGATGCCTTGGAGCCGCTCAAAGGCTCCCGGAGCGAGGACGCTTACGAAGCCGAGGGGGTGGTCCTGCAACGTGTTGATGAAGGGACGCGGATGACGTGGACGGGTCAAAGCCTGCCTTTGGTTCCCAGCGATTTGAGCCGGCCAGGTATGCGTGAGGGCGTGCTCTCTTCAGACCGAACACAAGCCGCCGTGATCTTTGTCGATTGGACCCATGAGGTGCGCCGTTGCCTTGCGCGGGTGGTCGAGGACCGATCACGCGTCGCCTGAGCGTCGACCGATGGCCGCCGCGGCAACCGTGAGGGCCACGAGGCTGAGGGCGAATCCTGGGCCTGGACTTTCTTCCTCTTCGATGCAGCCGTCGGCGTTGGCGTTTTCTCCACCCCAAGCGCCGTCGTCATAGTAGCAATTCGACCAGGTCTTGTACCAATCGCCCGCAGGGTGAGACTCTTCTTCACCGTCGCTGTACGTCATTTTCGCACGCCAGTTGACGTATGTGTGGTCTTCTGGTGGGGTGACCGTGACGGTATGAACCGACCCGTCGTCGGAAACGGTCGCGTCCTGAGTGACGGGAGGATCGCAAACGCCGTCGTTGGTGCAGATTTGGGTCGTCAGGAGCATGGTTGTGCCGTTTTCGACCGCCTCGTCGTCCATGGTTACCGTCAGTGTCCACGTTTCTCCGTCGACAGAGGGCGAGGTGGTGGAGTGGGCAGAAAAGGGCGTGGTGGCCGGGTCAGGGCCCGAGTCTTGGCCTCCAACGCCGCCCGCGGTGGCGACGCCGACCAACATGAGCATGAGGCTGATGAGCATCACGTTGCGCATGGGTTGGCAAGGGCGCCGTTCCTATTTGGCGCTGTGGGAGAGGGGTTCACTCCATGTCCCAAAGTTCGTCGCCGACCCAATGGATGGTCTTCACGGCCTTGCCTCCGGTGGCGGCCACCATGCCTTCGCCGGAGTCCAGGGCCCATCCCAACGCCAAGGGCCGTTGGTGCACTTCGTCACGGATCCACACCAGATCGCCTTCAGCGACGTCCTCGTCCGCACCGGAGATGCCTGCAGCCATGCAATCGGCTCCGTTCATCAGGAATCGAATGGCGCCGTGGTCCACTTCCACCCAGTGGGCGGCATCGGCATGCTCCATCAGGCCGCGAAGGGTCAAGGCCACCACGCGTTCGCCGTCCGGATGTTCCACGTCAACCGCTTTCGGGACTTTGTCGACGAAAACGAGGTTCCACGGGCCGAATTCAGCGGCCTCAAGGAAGGCACCGTCGACGTTGAGGTCAATGCCCAAGGCGGCTTCAAGGTCTTTCAGCAGGGGAGCGATGGCTTTCCTACGGATGGGCCGTCGTTTCCGGATGCTCCAATCCTTGACCATGATGTTGGCGGGCCCTAGCGTGCTATGACCGTTGCCATGAGAGGGTCCAAGAATCCGGTCCATCTGGAAGAATCATGGCCATGTGGTGCGCGATTCGAACCTTTGCAGCCCACGCGGATGAACTTGGCAATGCCCGTCCAACACGGCCCATTTTTTTCACCAAGCCCGACGGATGCCTGTCCACAAGCAGCATCATCGATGTGACCGGGCACGACGGTGAAATCCACCACGAGGTCGAGCTTGTGCTCAAATTGGGTGAGGAAGGGGAGGTGACCTATCTTGCTGTGGGGCTGGATCTCACCGACCGGGCCGCTCAGCAAGAGGCTCGGCCGGAGGGCCTGCCCTGGGCCCGCGGGAAGGCGTTCCGAGGCGCGGCCCGCCTCGGAGCCTTTGTTCCATGGACAGAGAGCGTGGAGGCTTTGTCCACGTCTGGCCTCCATCTCGAACTGCGCATTGACGGTGAAGTCCGCCAATCTGCGCCCATCGTAGGGATGTCCATTCCACCGTCCCGTTTGCTGGATGATCTGCAGGATTGGGCCCCGCTCCAGCGCGGCGACTTGGTCTTCACCGGAACGCCACCGGGTGTCGGGCAACTTCATGCAGGTCAACACGTCGAAGCCGTTCTGTTTGACGGGGACAACGTCGTTGTGTCGCGTTTGGACCTCCATTGCGCCTGAGGGTGGGCTTCATATACGCCGTGTTGGTCGGCAGCCTGCGAGTGGACCTTTCATGGCACAATGGCACGGCATCTCTCGACGCAAGACCAGCGGCGGTCGCCGAGTTCAGGCTCGCGGCAAGCGCAAGACCGAAATCTCCAGCGAGAAGCAATTCGCACTCGTCGGGGAACCCAAGCGCAAGATCTACCGCAAGGCTGGTGGCAACACCATGGTCCGCGTCATGGCCGAGAACCGTGTGGCCATCGCTGACCCTGCCAAGGGCACCACGCAGATGGGCGCCATCATGAGCGTCGTTGAGAACGAATCCGATCCCAACTACGTGCGTCGGAACATCCTCGTCAAGGGCGCCATCATCGAGACCGACAAAGGTCGCGTGCGCATCACTTCCCGACCCGGCAAAGACGGGGTCATCAACGGCGTGCTCGTCGAGTGAGGCCCCTGAACCGGGTCCAAAGGACCTGAATCACAGGAGCATGAGGCGGACACATGGACCACGATGCCGACCGCTTGACCTTGTGGCCGTCTTACTTTGACGTCCGCCGCTCACGCCGGTCAGGCCGTCGTGTCGCCAAAGATGCGGCGGTCAAGAAGCCCGATTTGGAAGGGCTCTATGCTGCAGCCCGGGCGGTGGGTCTTCGAAAAATCAAGCGTGAAGCCAACGCAGCCCGGCCGAGCGACCCCCACGCCCGCGAGGGCCGGTTGGTCGTCAGCCGCTCAGGCGCCGAGGCCGATGCGGGGGCCTCCTCCAAAGAGGAGATCATGCAATTGATCGGCACGACCTGGCGAGAGCAGCGAAAGAAGGAACATGAACAGGTCAACAAGCCTGCAGCCGCCCGAAAGCAGGGAGGAAAATCATCGCCAAGTCAAGGCAAATCGAAAGGTCGGAGTTCATCGCGTCGGCGGTCTTTCAAGCGCTAAAAGACCCACTTTGTCGCGCCTGCTCCAATGGGAACCGCTTTGAATTACGGTGTGCGCCCGCACACCATGGCAGGGGACGGGACTGATACCATCAACGTCGTGAACACGCTCTTTCTCGTGTTGACGCCCATCGCCTCCATCGTTGGACTTTGGTGGCACATCACCACGTTCGGTGTGACGTGGGTGGAACCGCTCTTGTTCGTCATCTGGTACTTCGCCTGCGGGCTGAGCATCACCGTGGGATACCACCGCTTGTTCAGCCACCGAAGCCACGAAGCATCGTGGCCCTTGCGCCTCTTCTACGCCCTGTTTGGGGCCGGCGCCTTCGAGAACAGCGCGTTCAACTGGTGCGCCGACCACCGCATTCACCATCGTCACACCGACAAACCAGAGGACCCTTACTCGGTCACGCGTGGCTTCTGGTGGAGCCACATCCTGTGGGTGATGATCGACGAAGGTGGCGAGCGCGTGCACGACCTTTCTCAGGTGAAGGACCTTCAGGAAGATCCTATCCTGCGTTTCCAACACCGCTTCTACCTGCTCATCGCTGTCGGCGTGGGGATGTTCCTCCCCGCCCTCATCGGCGGTTTGATTGGTGGCGTTGGGGCTGCCGTCGGCGGCTTCGTGTGGGCCGGCTTGGCCCGCACGGTCTTCACCCACCACGGGACCTTCCTGATCAACTCCGCTGCTCACATCTGGGGTACGCAACCCTACGGGGATGCCAACAGCAGCAAGGATTCTCCCATCCTTGCCTTCCTCACCTTCGGAGAAGGCTACCACAACTTCCATCACACCTTCCAAGCGGATTACCGCAACGGCCACCGCTGGTACCACTTTGATCCGTCCAAGTGGTGGATCAATTTCTTCGCGTTTCTCCGTTTGAAGCGCGGCCTCAAGTCCACGCCGGACTGGCACATCGAGGACAAGCGTCGGCAAGCCAGCTTCGAAAACGCAGCCTTGGCCACGGCCAGTGAAGAACGCGACCTTACCGCTCTCCAAGCCCGCATGAAGGCGGCCCGAACCAATTTCAAGTCACAAAGCCGAGCCTTGGACAAGTTGTTGGACCAGCGACGTGCTGCCCGAAAGGAACGCCAAGCTGCGCGCCGTCAGGAACTTGAGGAAGCCATCGCAAAAATGCGAGACGACATCGCTTCCATCCGAGCGGAGTTTGCCCTCATCATGAGCGATCTGTCGGG
>DUHU01000078.1 GCA_013330765.1 Candidatus Poseidoniaceae archaeon
TTCGAGAGAGGGATAAGGAAGAGGAACACGCAGATGGCCAGCATGTGGGCCCAATACGCAGCGACAATGACACTGGTGGAAGGGACGAGGGACGAGGCCACCCAAGCACCAATCGGTTCCCAGGTGGAGGACACCGTCGACTCGCCTGCCTCCACGACGAAGGAGGTGGTGGTGATGGTCATGATGAGCAGCAAAATGACGTTGCCTTCCAACTGCGATTTGCCCTTGAGTTTGTCCGGAGTGAAGGCGATACGCCGAGTCAGCGCGGCCGTGCATCCAAAGAAGGCCATCGTGTAGCCCACTTCGACCATACCGTTCCATGCCCACTTCAAGCCGAGCGGACCCAGCAAACCGTCTGAGAAGCGGTTTGCTGAAGCGAGGTCGAACATGTCGGTCGACAGCATCAGGAAGCCCCAGAACATCAGCACGTGCATGGTGCCGGCCACCGGATCGGCGAGGACTTTCTTCTGTCCAAGCCATCCGGTGAGGACTTCCTTGAACCGAAGGCCCCACGAATCAAACCGGTCTTCAGGAGCACCCTTGAGGACGAGGCGAGTGGCCTTTTGGACCTGATAGAAAAAGAAGCCAGAGGCCGTGCCGAGCAAAGCAACAAGCAACACCCAACCGGGCAAGCCGGCGTAGGTATCAACCAAGGGATGCACAAAGTCGGACATGCGTGACCACCGAATCCAAGGACCTTGTCCTGACGGCGCGGGTATCGCCCTTCAATGCACCGTCATTGACCACGAACGAAGGCAACGGCTTGAAGCGAAGCCCTCCATCCCGTGCCATGGACGAGGTCGTGGCCAGCGCGCCGGGCAAAGTCGTCCTCTTTGGCGAGCATGCGGTGGTGTACGGACATCCCGCCATCGCAGCGTCCATTGCACAACGCACCACCGTCACCTTGCGGCCCGCTGAACAGCCCGGCGTGCACATGGGGCGTACCCCTCTCGACGCAGCGCAGCACCCCCATCTTGCGACGATGATGGGGCATTTGTGGGACGCTGAGCGCGGACCTGGACTTGGCATAAGCGTGGCAAGCGACGTGCCCAGAGGTGCAGGCCTTGGATCTTCAGCGGCGTTGGCCGTCGCATGTGCGACGGCCTTCCGAGCGGCCCGCGGACGCCATGTGGATGCCGCGACCGGTGCTTGGCACGAAGGTCACGCTTCTGACGGGACGGAACCGGATTTGTTTCGTGGCGAATCGGTTGACGCACCAAAGACGCTGGAGGGCGAACGTGTTCACGGCGAAGCGGCCGTGTCTGCGGAGGAAGCCTCCCTGCTCGGGCACGTGGCCGAGGCCCTCTCGCAGGACGGACGTGCGAGCCCAATGGACACGCTGGCCTCGGCCTACGGCGGACTTGTCCTGCTTTCGAATCGGGTGGAGGATGAGGAGACCTGGGTCATGCGTCGAACCATGCCAGTGGAGCAGCACGAACGGTCGTGGGAGCTCCATCACCTCGGAGATCTTCGCCTCAACGAAGGGTTGAGCCTTGTCGTCGGGCACACGGGCATCAATGCGCCAACCACCAACATGGTCGCGGGCGTTGCGGAACGCCGAAGCACGGACAAGGGCATCGACGAGGCCATGAACGCCATTGGAGCCTTGGTTCACCGTGGCTTGAAAGCGCTGATGGCCGGCGACGCTGAAGCGGTCGGACGAGCGATGACCGAGAACCACCTGCTGCTTCGCCGCATTGGCGTTTCTCATCCAAAGTTGGAAACCTTGGTCTCCGCGGCCTTGCCCACGTCCCTTGGAGCCAAGTTGACCGGCGCCGGTGGAGGAGGCTGCATGATTGCGCTGACACGCGACGCAAAAGCCACCAGCGAAGCCATCGAACTCGCAGGAGGACGAACGTGGATCACGCCTTTGGGCACCCAAGGTGCGCGGCTGGAAGCCTGCCCGGAAGGCGGCTTGCTCCGGCCAGACTGATTCAGCCCAACGCCTCAACGGCGTCTTCGTGGCGAGTCAGGAGGTTGCGCAACTTGACCTTCATCGTCGGCGTCAACAATCCGTTTTCCGTGGTCCACTCGTCGTGGTCCACGATGATGTCGCGAGGGATCTCGTAACCCTTCCAGTTGCTGTCGCTCTTGGCGTGGGTCATGACGCGGTTGAGGAGCCATTCGCTGACCGCTGGGTCTGCGCACACTGCGGCGTCGTCGCCGTTGGCGGGAATGCCAGCGTTGGCGAGTTGCTTCCTCAGGGCTTCCATGTTGGGATGCACGATGAGGAAGGTGTTGCGCCGGTTGCGGCCGTCGAGCACGGCCTGTTCGATCACCGCATCCAGCTTGAGGTTCTCCTCGAGCGGGGCGGGCGAGACGTACTTGCCGTTCTCGAGCTTGAACTGGCTCTTGACGCGACCCGTGATGGTCAGGTAGCCGTCCTTGGACAGTTTCCCAAGGTCTCCGGTGCGGAACGTGCCAGGTTCGACGATGACCTTCGCGGTCTCCTCGGGCTTGTCCCAGTAGCCTTGCATGACGTTGGGGCCGGTGACGATGATCTCGCCCTCATCTGGACGGTCGGGGTCGTCCCATGCGGAGGTGTCGATGGAGACCTCGATGCCGTTGAGGACCTTACCCACGGAGTTCAGGCGGGATTCACCGTAGCCCATCCAGCCGTTGGCGGACACCATCGGGGAGGTCTCGGAGAGGCCGTAGCCCTCGAAACACGAGATGCCGACCATTTGGATGAACTGCGCCACGTCAGGAGAAAGCGCCGAAGCACCGGAAATGGCGAAGCGGAGGTTGCCTCCGAATCGGTCGCGGACCTTGCCCCAGATGATCGAATCAAATCGCTTGTCCCAGAAGGTCGTCGGGGCCACGGCGTCGCAGACCACACCGGCCTTGGCGATGCGCTTCGAGGCGTGCTTGCGGGCCTTCCCGGCGAGGAATCGCTTGACGCCGCTCGAATCGAGTTGGGCGTTGACGCGGTCGTAGAACCGGTTCCAGACGCGAGGCACGGCGCACATGACTGCGGGCTTGATCTCCGTCAGTTCGTCGGCGATCCGCGTCAGGTCGGAGATGAGGTTGACGTGCACACCGCTGCGAATCATGTAGAACAGGTCCACAGTTGAACCGAAGACGTGGGCCCAAGGCAAGAACGAAGCAGACTTGTCACCAATGTAAATCGGGAAGACGCTCTGCACGCTGAGGATGTTGGACAGAATGTTCCAGTTGGTCAGCATGACCCCCTTCGGGTTGCCCGTGGTTCCGGACGTGTAGATCAGGGTGGCCAAGGCCGTGGGATCGTCTGCAGGCTCGCCGAGGGGTTCGGCTGCGCGTCCGGCCTGGACGAAGTCAGACCAGTTGACCACGTCAATGCCCTCAGGAGGAAGTTCGTTCGCCTCTTCGTCCCCGAGGAGCACGATGCCGTTGGCGGGCCAGGCAGATGCGTCTTCCGGCATGGCTTCGATGAGTTTGTCCAAGACCGCGGTGTCGGCGACCATCACCATCGACGGTTTGGCGTCTCCGAGGATGTAGGCCCATTCCTTGCCGCGCTGTTGGGTGTACATGGCCGTGTACGCAGCGCCGAAGGCGTTGGCAGCCACGGCAGTGGCGGCCCATTCGACCGAGTTGTCGACGATGAGCGCGATGCGGTCTCCGGCCACGACGCCACGGGACACCATCCCGGCAGCAACCGCGTCAACGAGGTCGGAAAATTCTCCGTACGTGAGGTGGTTTCGGGGCATGCCTTCGGCCGGGATGTAGCCGAACAGCGGTTGGTCCGAAAAGCGCTCAACGCTGGTTTTCATCATCTGATAGAGGGTGCGGGGATCGTCACCTTCCGGCTTTTCCCATTGACGGTCGGTCGGTTGTCGCTCCCACGCACGCTGGTGCTCGGCCATACTTCGTCCACACGGATAACGGCCTTTCAATCCATCTCCTGAACTCGGAGAAGCACCTCGCGCACTTGCGCGCGCCAATCGGCTCCACCGTTCCGGTTGGCGAGCGGAGAGGCCGGGCTTGGATGCCAGCACTTGTCCAACATAACAGGGCGCCCGGATGGGCTCATGCCGAGGCCCTTCGCACCGTTCAAGGCCCGCTGCGCCCGGTCTGCTGCGTAGGCACCGACGCCGACCACGCGTGTCGCAGCGAGCACGTCGACCACCTCCCGGAGGTGATCGTCGCACGCCTCAAACACAGGCGCCACCACGGCGGCTGGCAATTTGTCTGGGGTGACGTTGGCCCCACGTTCGTTGAGCAAAAGCAAGGGGCAATGGTTCACGAGAAACACGTGCTC
>DUHU01000146.1:0-1645 GCA_013330765.1 Candidatus Poseidoniaceae archaeon
TGACCCAACACGTGGGTGACAACGGCAAGACATTGCCCGCACTTCGGGGCCTTGCTGACCGCGTGGTGCTGGGGCTCTTGCCTTCCTCTGAAGATGCATGGGACCATGCCGTGCGTTGCCTCAAACCCGGTGGGGGTTTGTTGCACGTTCACATGAACGTCGAAGAGGAACGAATCGAGGCTTGGGCGACAGCGACAGCGACCAGGTTCGGCGGCAAGATCGAGCACCTCGAACGCGTGAAATGGTATGCTCCACGGATCCGACACGTGGTGCTTGACGTGCGCATCTCATGACCCGTCAGGCCCATGCTGATCTTGTTCCACGAGCGGTGGCAGGAGGACGGCGGGCACGGCGTTGTTGCCCGGTCCGGTGAGCGAACCCGGCTTTCCAGTGGACGGAAACATGGCATAGGACACGTACGTCACGCCAGCACCGATGATCAAAACCACCACGGTGCCAAGGATGGACAGGGCTTCCTCCTTCAGCATCGACGACACAGAGTTTTGCTCCTCTGAATCCGTGGTGATTTGCCCTGTCGCGTGTTCCTCGGCGATCACCCCGAGCATGCGAACGCTGCTGATGTGGACCTCGTACATTGGTCGACCTGCGGAAGCAAAGGGATTCTGGATGGCCGTCCCGGTTGGCTCGTCGCTCGTCGGAACTTCGGCAATGGCACGGACATGGGTCATTCCCTGCCGAACCACGCCAAAGGTGGCGTATCCCTCGTCGTCGCGGTTCTCAGGGTCAAGGCCGTGGGCCTCGGTTTCCGCAATGTACCACTGCGAATCTGCAGAGTTTGGATCTTGGCCACGGGCCATGCCGATGGCGCCGTCCACGTGGCTGAGGTTGGTGTCGTGCTCAAGCGGGATGGTTTCGCCGGTCCCACCGCTTCCGCACGACAAGAAGGTGGCCGGATAGACGCCCACCTTGGTGCACGTCGGGTCTCCTGCTTGGGTGACGAAATCGTCGATGACCCGATGGAAGAAAATGCCGTTGTACAGGTCCTCTTCGATGTGCTGAATCATGTTCTCGACCGTGATTGGCGCCCACATCGGGAACATTTCGATGATGATTTGTCCTTGTTGGTTGCTCTGGAAATGCCCCGGCTGGTAATCCACGTCGATGACGAACACAGGATTTCCTGCATACGAGTAATCCATCGGCGAGCCCTCCAGTTCCGGCCCGTCGCTCCACACCGCAGGGTCCAATTCAGTGGTCCGCCAATCCTCCTGTGCTTCCAGGTCCCCTGGCGTCATCAGCATCCCGAACAACACCGCAACGAGGAGTGCGGCCTTGGTCCGTCGTGCGCGGTTCACATCCCGCACACCACGCACCTCCACATGAAGGGCCCGCCGAACTTGCTCCAGCGCGGTGATGAAATACCTCCGCGTGCCTTGGTCGCTCATGGAACAGCCCTACACCTTCCTCGGCTTCGAAATCCCGCAACTCACCCAGATCGTCGGTGGGGCCTTGATCCTCGAAGGGATTGGGTTCTACTTCGGAACGGGCATGGAAAGTTTCACGGCCTTCATTCCTAGCTTCTTCGGTCTGCCTCTTCTCATCCTTGGTGTGGCGGCTGGAAGGATTCCTGAGAAACGGAAACTGATCATGCACATCGCCGTGGTCATCGGTCTCTTTTGTGCGC
>DUHU01000146.1:1941-4581 GCA_013330765.1 Candidatus Poseidoniaceae archaeon
CACATCGCCGTGGTCGGCGGTCTCCTTTGTGCGCTCGGTGGCCTCATGAGCATTCCCAGCCTCGTGCAAGGCGATCTAGGTGGATCGACGATCGCTCAATTGTTGATGCTGGTGATCGGTTCGACCTACACCTTTGCATGCGTGCAGTCCTTCATTCACACGCGCCGTACAAGGGCGTCGGAATGACCACAACCGGCAGACGTTGACCTCGGTCATGCCGGTTGCAGGCGTTGATGCATGGAAACAGGGCCAAGCGTCAGGCTGATGAGGGACACGTCAGGTCCGAGTCTCATGTCGGAGAAGGTGCTCGAGGCCGAGCTCCTTCCCCAAATGGTCCCCATTCCGACCGAATTCACGGAAGGGCTGAGCCAATCCCGCCGCCGCATGCAGCTCGGTCTCGGCGTAGGTGCCGTGTTTGCACTGTTTGTGTTCGGGATGCTGGTGTCCACCACGGTGCAGACCTACAACGAGGTCCGAGCAGAAGAAGAAATCCCGTGGTGGTCCATCCCGCTCAATGAACGGGCCGACATGGACTTGCCCATGGACACGCTTCGTGCCCAGCTCCCGGTCAACGGCTCGTTCGAAGTGTTGCCCTACACCGAGCACTTTGTTGAGGTGGATTTGCCCGCGAGCGAGGACGACCTCGGGACCCCGGGTGACGACCTGATGCACGTGGCGTTGTGGCTTCCTGACGTTCCCGAAGGCACCAAGGTGCCCGTGATCATGACCATCCACCCGTACTACGACTTTGGTGGAGAGGGCATCGCCGGCGACGACAGTGCCCCGAACACCGTCCCGGACGGTGGAGTCGGAAAATGGGTGTACGACACCTTTGTTCCTCACGGCTATGCGCTTGCTCAGGCCTCCACGTTCGGCACCGGGCAATCCACCCACTGTCAGGACGTCAAGGGCCTTGGAGAACAGATTGGGATTCAGGCCGTCGTCCAGTGGCTTGGCGAGCAAAACTGGTCCAACGGAAACGTTGGCCTGATGGGCAAATCCTACGCCGGCACGACCAACTGGGAAGCGGCGCAAAACCCCTCGGAGCACCTCAAAACAATCGTACCCATCTCGGGGTCCATCGGCGTTCAGGAGATGTTCTACCGCAACGGGTCCTCGGAGAGCAGGGCGATGCTCTACGATGCCCTCTACGAAGGCGCCACGGCGGACGCCACCGGCGACGACATGCGCATGTGTCAAGACGACGCGATTGGACCCCTCAACCCCTTCACCACGTGGGCGGGAGCCGACTTCGGAGGCGCCGAGTGGAACGATTACTGGGACGAGCGACGCCATCTCCCCGACGTCCTGGAGAACTACAACGGCAGCGTCTACCTCGTGTGGGGTCTGCAGGATTGGAACGTTGATCCGTACCACGCCTTCCCGACCTACCAGCTGCTCAAGGACGCAGGCATCCACACCCGAGCCATCGCGGGACAGTGGGCGCACAACTACCCCGACCAACCCGACCGGCATGCCGAACTCGGCAGCGGATACGGCGCTGAAGCCTATCCCAACACCAGTCGCATGGACTGGGCGGTGGAACTCTATGCGTGGTTCGAGTGGTTCCTCAAGGGACAGGGCGAGGAACCCGAGCCTCACGTGCAAATCCAAACGCAAGACGGCCGTTGGCACGTGGAAGACACGTGGCCACCTGAGGACCTCACGTGGTGGTCCAAAGGATTCGATGAAGCCGCGGTGAACGGCCGTTTGGTGACAGCGACGCAATCCGTGAGCGTCGACTTTGGCATGCTGAACGACACCATTCACATCTCAGGGATGCCGACGTTGCACCTGACGGCCACCACGAGAACCTGCAACGGAGGACAGGTGTTCGCCACCATGTTCGCCGACGAGATGCGCTTGGGTCACGCCACGATGGACATCCGCTACCGCGATGGAGGCATGGATGCAAAGACCACCACGCCACTGACGACGTACCTCATGCTGATGGAATTCAACCCACTGGACACGGTCGTCCCTGCTGGAAGCACCCTCCGTGTGGTGCTGACAGAAGATGGCATGGATTACCTCCCAAGCCCGTGCGCAGCGATTGGCCTTCGAATCGCCGACAACTCAGATTCCGTGCTGAGCCTGCCGTTGATCGAGCGGGCCGAAGACGATGAACGCTGGTTCGATGCACCCCCCTGGTGGGAACAACAGGAGATTCCTGAGGTCTGAAGATGCGCGTCCTCGCGTTCGAAGACCACGTGGACATTGAAGCCGTGTTGATTTCGGGCGGGGTGCCTTTGTCCGAGCTCCAGTTTGAGCAACGATGGTCCAGCGAAGACGCGCTTCACCACATTGATCGATTCCGGCCCGATGTGCTTCTCTTGGACCACTTCATGCCTCCCATGACCGGACTCGAGGTGCTTGACGCCTTGCTGAAGTCCGTGGACGCCGGTACCGTGGTCCGACCCGCGATCATCGTGGCCATGTCCAGTGAACCTTCGTGCAACGACGCCATGGTGGCCAGAGGAGCCGATCACGGCATCGTCAAACCTCACGTGGCCACGCTGGACCTGTGGCCCTGAGGCCAACAGAACAAAAGCGGAAACGCCGTGGTTCTGACGTGCATCCGCCCCTCCAGAAAGATGCACGCCCTTGGGGGCCAGTGGTCGCTCATGAAGCCGGGACCAC
>DUHU01000037.1 GCA_013330765.1 Candidatus Poseidoniaceae archaeon
GGCGATGTACTCGATTTCTGGTTCTGAAGGGCGGACGAAGTAGGCGAGGTCCTGGTACGGTGCAAGGTTGGCGTCACGGACCAGAGCGGGGACGGGCACCTCGTAATCCACCTCGCCAAAGAAGTCCGTGTAGCGGGCGTAATCCTCCTCGTCCACGTCGGTGGGATCGGGCGGTGTCGCGGTCAGGCCGAGGACGATCGGGTCCCCGAGGAAAGTGCGCACCTCATCGAGGACTTTCCCCCAGTGGTGCAGCAAATGGTGGCACTCGTCGAGGATGATGAGCCCCACGCCGGCGTCTTTGAGCGCGGCAAGGGTCGCCTTCGCGGAGGAGTGCAGCACGAAGAGGGCGTTGCCGTGGGCGACCAAATCGTCGCGGACCTTCTTTCGATAGAAGGAGCGACGCTCGTTGAAGACCTCATCGTTGCTGTCGCGAAGGTCGAGGATCCACGCCCTGGCCTGTTCTTCGTCCTCAGCCTCGGACTTGTCGATGAGGTCGTTCACCCAGAGTTCCATGGCCTCGGGATCGAGCCCCTCGTCGCGGGGCTGCGGCATCGTGACCGACTGGTAGGTCAACGACGTCAGGATGCCAGGTTCCTTTCCGGCCGTGCTCAGTTCCGATTCCCGGCCGTCGAGTTCGAACAACTCCTCAGCGCGAGCCACCCACTGGGCCTGAATGGCCGAGTTCGGACTGAGCACCAGGGCAGGCTTGCGCACCAGGTCGGTCCACACGTAGAGGCCGAGCACGGTCTTCCCGGACCCTGGCGGAGCGACCACGAGCAAGCGACGCTCGCCCTCGCCCAACTTCCGCTTGATGATGGTGGACGAGGCAACCTGCGAAGGACGTAGCGTACCGCCGAAGCGGATGGCCCCAAAGTCGTCCGCTTGGCCGCTCACGGGCTGTAGGCAGGGGCGCGAGGCTTCACCCTTCCTCCGTTGTCGCGAAAGGACCTCGTGATGAAACAAAGCGTGGAGGTTCGTAGCAAGGCACGGTCACAGTCCAGAGACCTCGAGGATCAAAATGACGATTCCAAAGACGGTGGTCAGCGCGAGCACCACCTCGAAGGCGATGTAGAGCCTTTTTCCGAAACTCAACTCCGACCAGAGGGGAGGGGCCTCCTCGGACCTTGGGTGGGCCCAGCGGGAGAACGTGTCCAAGAGGCCCATGCCCGCGATGTTGTCGGCGCATGGATAAGCCGTTCTGTGATTGGCCCGGTTTCAGCGTGGAAACCGTTGCAGGTTGTACCGTTGGACCATGTAGGGCATCCGGATCATGTCCGCGATGACGCCCAACCCAAAGATGCCGAAGGTCAGGAAATAGAGCACGCCGAGTCCTGGCTGACGGAAGTAAAAGCGGTGTCCACCAAACCAGCCGAGGAAAAGGCACAGGATGTACGCCTCGACGAGGTCGCGTTCACCCGGATGCCGCACCTGCTGAAGCGCACCTGGATGGGCATAGGCCGGTGTGGAAACAGGGGCCACGGTGGGCGCCGCTGGAGACGCCACGTGGTATTGGTGGACGACGTTGCCGACGTGGACGTTGCCGGCCACGGCGCTGTCTTGCAGCAAGGGCTGCTCAGGAGGACCGGCCACCTGCGCCCCAGAAGGTAAGGCCTGCACGCCGCCTTCTTCGGTCATGAAGCGACATCCTGTGCCCACAATGTAACGGTATGGTTGCCGAGCATGGCCGCCCGACCGGAGTGGGGTTGGAAACGGACGCACCAGGATTCGAACCCGGGTTTCCGGCTTAGAAGGCCGGAGTGATATCCAGACTACACTATGCGTCCAACCGACCGTCGGCGCCACCCCTCATGAACGTCACCGGCGGCTTCGCAACGGCCGGGCGCACTTGATGCAGCGGGTGGGCGTCCGCACCGTCGTGCGCTCCCACGTGTAGCCGCAATGCTCGCAGGTCCACGATTGGACCGGTTGGTCGGCCAACACCTTGGCACGCAAGCGCTGCAAGAGCGGTGATTCCGCAAGCGGCGGAGCCGGAGCGACCTCGGCGGTCAGCCGGTCGTGCTCCTCGGAGTGGGCCGTCAGGCCTGAAGCGTGCAGCAATTCGTGGGCGTAGACATGGCGCATCATCCGCTCGTCGTCCGCCAAATCCGGGTGCAATTCGATGGTGATTGGCCCTGGGTCGATGCGAAGATGACGGGCCCGAACAAGGTCGGTGGTCTTGGCTTCGAAGCGGGTCAGCCCGAGGTTGACGTCGTCGCCTTCCGACCATCGTAACGTGATGCGGTCCGCGACCCAAGGAAGGAAGACGCTCTCGGAAGACGTCGAGGCGACGCGGAGCACCGCCCGCGTCAGCGTCGCCGGAACCTCGGGCGCGCCCTCCATACCGTGCGGGGGACGCCGTGCCTCATGAACGCCTCGCAGGCTCGCATTTCCCGCCACGGAAGCCTTATTGCGACGGCTCAGGTGGGCGGGCTGCGTAAGCACCCATTTGGGCGTGTAGATCAGTTGGAAGATCGCTACCTTGGCATGGTAGAGGCCCCGAGTTCAAATCTCGGCACGTCCAC
>DUHU01000101.1 GCA_013330765.1 Candidatus Poseidoniaceae archaeon
GTCCAAATGAAGGACGAGCTCGAGAAAATCAAGGAACAAGTCCTCAACGTCCTCTGACCCATGCCCGCAGGCTCGAAACCCCAAGGCGATGGCTTGGCCATCATTTTTTCCGCCCCATCAGGCGCCGGAAAGACCACGTTGGTCAGGCACCTCATGACCAAGATGGAGTTGTCGCTCGGTTTCAGCGTGAGCGCCACGACTCGTGGACCCCGCGAAGGCGAAGTAAATGGCAAGGACTACCACTTCTTGCCCCCCGAAGACTTCGCTGAAAAGGTGAAGAACGGTGCATTCGTCGAGTACGAGGAGGTCTATGAAGGCTTGTCGTACGGCACCTTGTGCAGCGAGGTCGAGAAGTTGTGGCGCGACGGCCGCACCCCGCTCTTCGACGTGGACGTGGTGGGAGGTCAAACCCTCAAGGCCGTCTTCGGCGACAGCGCCTTGTCCATCTTCGTCATGCCCCCATCGCTGTTCGCGCTGGAAGACCGTCTCCGCGGCCGTGGGACCGAAGACGAAGCCGCGCTGGAGAAGCGCATTGCCAAGGCCCAACAGGAGCTGGAAGCGGCCCCAGCGTTTGACCTGAGGCTGGTCAACGACGACCTCGACCTCGCCAAGCAAGAAGCCGAGGACATGGTGGGTGATTTCTTGGAACGCGCCTACCTCTGACCCAGCATCTGAACGCCATGAATCCGGCCCAAGCCCCTTCCACAGCGCGACGCGTCGGCCTGTATTTTGGGTCGTTCAACCCCATTCATTTGGGGCACTTGGTCATCGCCAACCACATGCTCAACCAGGCGGACCTTGACGAGGTGTGGTTTGTGGTGACCCCGAGCAGCCCCCATAAGCAGGGGATCTCCATGATTCCTGAGGGACATCGCCTGCAAATGGCGCGCCTCGCCTTGGCCGACCACCCGCACCTCAAGGCCATCGACGTGGAGTTCAATTTGGCCCGGCCCAACTACACGGCCGATACGATGCATTACTTGCGCGGGGCTCATCCCGACTTGGCGTTTAGCATCATCATGGGGCAAGACAATCTCGAGTCGTTCCACACATGGAAAGACCACGAGGCTTTGGTGGCGTTGCACCGCATGTTGATCTACCCCCGATTGACGCAGGGGACGTCGGCCTCGGATGCCGCGAAGGCCAAATGGCTGGCGCACGACAACGTGGAGGTCCACGAAGCACCCATCATCGCCATCAGCTCGACCTACGTGCGGGACGCAATCATGGCAGGCCACGACGTGCAATTCCTGTTGCCCGACGCCGTGGTGGCGTACATCGGCAACAATCATTTCTACGAAGAAGACGAAGTCTAAACGGGGCTCACTGCCCGTTGTAGGTGTTCATCGCCCGGGCCAAGCCCGCGGTGGTGATGTTCAGCACGGCGTCGCCGGCTTTGGTCAGGCGCTCTTCCATGCGCTCTTGCTCTTCCGCGCTCCACTTGCCCAGCACGTAATCGACCTGCTGGCCTTTCCCAAACTCCGCCCCAATCCCAAACCTCAGCCGAGGGTACTTTGTCGTCCCCAGCACCTGTTGAATGTCCTTCAAGCCGTTGTGGCCCCCATCGCTGCCTTTGGCCCGAAGGCGCAGCGTTCCGAAGGGCAAATTCAAGTCGTCGGTGACGACGACCACCCGTTCCAAAGGAATCTTCTCCGCATCCATCCAGTACCGCAGGGCTTTGCCGCTCAGGTTCATGAACGTGGAGGGCTTGAGAAGCACGATGTGCCTTCCCTTAAAACGGACGGCGGATACCTCGCCCAGTCTGCCGGTCTCGAACGTTCCGGACAGACGTTGGGCGAGGGAGTCCACCACCTTGAACCCGATGTTGTGTCGGGTTTCCTCATATTCTGCCCCGGGATTGCCGAGGCCCATCATGAGGTACTTCATGCAGCGAGGGGGTTATCCTTCGCCGCCTTCGGCTTCACCGCCTTCACCGCCTTCAGCGGCTTCAGCGCCTTCGGCACCTTCAGCGCCTTCTTCACCTTCCAAGGTGGATTCGGCAGACATGGCAGCACGCGTGCGCCTGCAGGCCACGAGTAGGGCGCTTTCGCTGAGGAGGATCTCCAGGCCTCCCACGTTGAGGTCACGCACACGGGCGTTGTCCCCAATATCCAAAGGCGTGATGTCCACCGTGAAGCACTCTGGGAGGTCGTCCGCGATGCCGCGTACGGGCACGCGACGGTAGTTCAGTTCCAAACGTCCACCGTTCATCACACCGATGGCTTGGCCAGTCGTGCGCAATGGAAGCTCAACCTTGACGGGCTTGCCCGGGAGGATTTCGAGGAAGTCGAGGTGCGTGACGCGGTCGGTCACAGGGTGGAATTGGATGTCCTGAATGATGCAGTCCACCTTCTTGCCGTCGATGTCCAACTCGATTTTGAAGACGTCTGGGTTGAAGACAATCTTGTTGAGTTGAACCTCAGACACGCTGAAGTGGATCTGCTCAGCGCCGCCGTACAACACCCCAGGAACCTGGTTGTTGGCGCGGAGCGCATCGGCATCTTTTTTCCCTACGCTCTCACGGAGAGAGCCGCTCAATGATGCAGTTTTCATGATGAAAAATTATTGAAGAGTAAATTGAGAACTGATGGATTTGTTGGCCATCAAACACCGAAGCGTTTGGGCAAACATGTCGTGCACAGGAAGCACGGTGATTTTGGAGGTGTCCACGTCCGTGCGCAACGGAATGGAATCCGTCACGATGAGTTCTTGGAGAGAGCTGTTGGCGATGCGCTCGTAAGCAGGGCCACTCAGCACGGGGTGGGTGCAGATGGCGCGCACGCTCAAGGCGCTGTGCTTCATCATCAAATCCGCCGCCTTCGTCAAGGTGCCGGCGGTGTCGCACATGTCGTCGACGATGACCACGTTTTTGCCTTTCACATCGCCAATGACGGTCATGTTTTCCACTTGGTTGGCCACCTTGCGCTGTTTGTAGCAAATGGCCATGTCCACACCAAGATGCTTGGCGTAGGTGCTGGCGCGCTTGGTGCCACCGGTGTCCGGCGTGGCGATGCAGATGTCGTCCTTCGCGATGTTGTTCTTCAACCAAGGAAGGAACAACGTGGAGCCAAACAAGTGGTCCACGGGAACTTCGAAGAACCCTTGAATTTGGTCGGCGTGAAGGTCCATGGTGATGACGCGGTTCAC
>DUHU01000046.1 GCA_013330765.1 Candidatus Poseidoniaceae archaeon
GCAGGAAGACGCCAACAGGACCTTCAACAACAACGTTCGATTGACCACCGACACTCAGTTTGAGGTCACGCACTACGTGTTTGGTGCCTACTGGTACACGGCAGACCTCGCCGAGGAATTCAACTCGGTTTCGACCCACATCCACCGTTCCAACGCCCGTTTGGCCATGACGGTGCAGTTGCTCACCAACGGCCTCGAAGAGGCCGAGATGATGAACCTCTACACCGATGTGATTGGACTGGACAAGGCATACAGCGTCCAAGATTACGACGGTGCACCCGGTGAGATGGTTGACCGCAACCACGAGATTCGATATTTCGCCGTGGACAACCGCCTCTACCCCCGTGCCGGCCGATACACTGCGGACGCTCAGTACAACAGCGGTCAGCCCATGGGCATCTTCGCGGCACCGACCATCCTTTCCGGTCAGGACCCGACGACCTTCCTCACGGAAGTCTACGAGACCCAGCGCGGTGCCTTCACCGATGAAATGACCCGCGAAGAGGTCGACGAAGCCATTCGTCAGGACGTGTTGAATCAGCAGGCCGGAGCAGAGATTGACCCGGTGCAGATCATGGACGTACGCGCCGACCATACGGCGCAATTCTTCGACACCATGGTGGCCCGAGCCTACGTCGGTTACGGCGCGTCAACGCTCGGCGTGGACAGCGACGGTTCGAACCCGCAACCTGCTCAGCACTTCGGACAGAGCGGTTCACCAGGAACCTTCCTCTCGCAGGCTCTTCCCCTGCCTGGAGCGATGATGAATCACTTTGTGATCGCCAACTACAACGACGACACCACGGAAGCGAACAGCTACGGTCAGGCCAACTCCATGGTCAAGATCCTGAAGTTCTACCCGGGTGCTGAAATGACCGGACAGGTCACCTTTGCTGACGACGGCCAGCCTTTGGAGAACGTCCGCCTCCTCATCGAGCGCGACGCCTTCTCGGGCGAATCCGGCGAAGACCTCGACCCCGACACCTATTGGATTCCAATCGGTACCGTGGACACCGACGAGGAGGGACGCTACAGCTTCCTTGCTCCTGCAGGTCACATCCGCGTGAGCGCCTTCATCGGTGAATACGAGCCGACGTCGGCTCGAAACGCCATTCAAGACGGCTCCTTCACCGAGAACTTGGGCGACATCCTCGCCGAATACAACGAAGACCGTACCGTCAACGACATCACCGCCGTCCTTGGTAAGGTCGCCAACATGACGTGGGTCGGCGAATCCCACCTGAACGTCAGCGGCGACGAAGCAAACCGCGTGGTTACCCTCGATCGCACGGCCGACGTGGCCGTTGCCTCCAGCGGCGTGAGCGGTGTGGTGACGTGGATCGGCGACGAATCCTTTGCCGGCGAGCCTCTTGTCGACACGACCTTCATCCTTCGAGACATTTGGTCCTACACCGACAACCACACCGTCGTGACGAACAACGGTTCCTTCACCACCGACGAGACGCGCATCCTCCAGGGGACGGGCGAAGTCACGTTCACCGAGAACGGGACCTTTGAGTCCGACGGTGTTGCCGTGGCCCGTGGATTCACGGGAACCTACACCCGACAGTTGACCGGAGATCGCATCCACACCGCAAACGGAACGTGGACAGGCCGTGGCATCGTCGACGGCTGGGTCAGTGAAGCAGACCTCGTCAACGCCACAGATTGTGTAAACAACAACACAGCGACCCCAGCCAACAGCTCGGTGTGCATGCTCACCGGTGCTGAAAACGCCAGCAAGTACCTCTTCGAAGGCACCGTGGAAGCCAGCGGTCGTGTCGAGACCCTGTCGCCCACCGTTGTGGTGCGTGACGTGGTCGGGCAGACCTTTGAGGGTGCAGGCGTCTTCGAAGGCATTGGAACGCTGAACGGAACCGGTCTGTTCACCGGCCAGGGTGAATTCTCTGGAACGATGGTGCAACCAGGTTCCTTCTACAAGACCGGCTTGATTCCGGGTGTGTACAACATGATCGCGGTGCTGCCAAACGGCCGAGAAGTGCTGCTTCCTGACCCTGTTCAGGTCGGCATCGAAGCATCCTACGACATCGACATGACCATGCCAGGAGCCGTCTTTGCGGACGTTTTGGAAGACATGGAAGGCAACATGCTCGCGGGAACCACGATTGAACTCGTGGACACCGTCTTGGGCCTTGACGAAGCCATCGCCATCGTCACCGACGAAAACGGAAGTTTCAGCCAAGGGCCCATCCCTTCAGGCGAATACTACTACCGAGTTGACGTGGACAGCGACGGATGGTACGAAATCAACGAGACCTTCAGCGTGCAAGACCAGCCAGAGAACATCACGTTGGCGTACCCCGTTCCACCGATGACGGACTTGACCATTCAGTTGGAGGCTCCCTTCGGCAACGACGGACAGCCGACCGTTGACGTGGTTGGACGCACGGTGACCCTCACCAACGACGCTCCGGAACTGGAACCCTACATCGTCGTCAGCGACGAGAACGGCGTGGTTTACGCTGAGGTCCCGATGGGTGTCTACACCGTGTCCGACGATGCGGACGAAGACCATCTGCTCCTCGCCCGCCTTGAGGTCGCTGAAGAGGACCTGTCGGCCACGATGACCTACGCGGCCTCGACGTGGCTCAATGGAAGCGTTGCTGCGCCGCTGCTGCTTGAGGATTACGAAGCATGGCTCAACGACATCGGTCGCGAGACCGAGCCTACGCCCGGCCTTGAAGTGGTCGCCACCGGCTTGGACGACCTGACCTTCACTTCGACCACGAACGACACGGGTCATTTCGCGATGCGCGTGCCCATCGGCAACAGTTACTCCTTGACCATGGTCAACATCATGATCGACTATGGAAACGGTAGCTTGGTGACCGTCACCGAAGGCATGGACGACCTCAACATCGTCCTTGAACCCACGGAAATGATCACTGGAACCCTGTTCCACATCGACAACAGCACCACGTGGAACAGCCAGATTCCTGGTTGGATGCCGGTGGAGTTGTCCGCTACGGGCGCCGACGGTGTCGTATGGCAAGCCTCCTCCAACCAAGACGGTGGCTTCCTGTTCAACCTGCCCGCAGGCTCCTACGACGTCAGCGTCGTGGAGGACGTGATGTACAACGCGACGTCGGACGATGACGTGGTCGTCGTTCGGAACCCAGTGGCCGTACGCGAACCTGCAAGCCTCTACCTGAACCCCGGTGGACACGCCATGACGTTCCACGTCTTCCAAGACGTGGCGGGCGACGGGAACGTGTCCAACGGAAGCATGGTGATGCCCACCTTCGCCCTCGTGCCGACCACCGAACACGGCGAACTCCTCAACGTGACCGCTGACATGTATGCCGCCAACGGCTCGTTGACGGTTGACATGCCGATCGGGTCCTACGTCATCGAATTCGCTGACCAAGACGCGTCCTCGGACAACGCCAGCGACTACGCCCTCGTACCTGCTTCACCCCTTGCGGCGATCGTCATCGGTATTCCTGAGCCCATCGAGGCCATTGACGTGGCCTTGGTGGACGAATGGCGAATGACCGGTTCATTGGACGACGCCAACGGCTCGTCCCTCCAACCCCAAGGCGAGAGCCTCCTCTTGGTGTCCCCGGACGGTGCAGATTACCGAAACCTTGCAGTGGACGTGAACGGTTCCTTCGCGGACTACGTCCCAAGCGGTGACTGGATTGCCATTGTCGGTGCTTTCGACGGAGAAAACGGCACGGAAATTCTGCGTCATGCGGTGGCCGTGAACGAGAACAGCGCCCGCCTCAACCTCTCCCTCACAACGGTACACGCTGCGGACGTCAACTTGCACCTCCGTGAAGCCATCAGCGACAAGAACCTCTCTGGTTTCCGAATGACGCTGGTTTCGGCTGACGGTCTTGGGAACGTTTCGCTTGACTTGACCGACGATGACGGGCATGTGAGCGAACCGATGATGCCCGGCAGTTGGTCGGTGCACATGGAACGCGAGGACGTTCAGGACCGCTGGACCCTCGACACCTCGTCTTCGCCCTTCGCTGCCACCTCGGGAGACACGACGAACGTGACGGATCTCTACGCCGACCACGAGGTCGAAATCGGCGGCCGCCTGTATTGGGACTTGGACGCCGACGACACCCCAGACGCCAACGAAGGTGTGGCGGGCGTGCTGGTCAACGTGACCAGCCTCGACGGCACGACCTTTGTCGCCAACGTCACTTCTGACGACAACGGCGTTTGGCAACTCTTTGTGCCTGTTCGTGCTTCTTACCTGGTGGAAGGCAGCAAGGAAGGATTTGCAAACTTGGCATACGATCTCGACGGCAACGGCTCCTACATCGTCAACGACAGCGCGATGTCCGAGGACCTCGAAGTGTCCGTGGGCTTGGTCGCTGTCAGCGGGACCGTCACGGACGACGTTGACGCGACCCGCCTCGACGGCGCCTCCGTGGTACTCCAACCGGCCTCCGGCCTCGCCCGTGATGCGGTGAACGTGACCAACGCGGCCTTTGACGGCACCACGTTGACGTGGGACGCACAGGTTGAACCAGGCGCATGGATTGTCGTTGTTCAACAAGCCAACCTTGGTGAGAACGACGGTGCAGTGGCCGTGAACGTGCTCGACGCAAGCGTCGGCTCAGGCGGCCACCTCAATCAGACCATGGCCATTGGTGGTTTCATCGACTTGCAGACGTCGTGGACCGGCATCGACCTTGAGCCGTACCACCTCGGCAGTGCTTCTGCCGGAGCTTCGATGATCAGCGAAGGCCCCACGGTGACCGTTGACTTGGGCGACGATGTCGCTTGGGACGTTACCGTCGACGCTGACGGTAGCATCAGCCTCCTGGTCCCGTCTGGCCGCGTCTCGTTCGCCGCTGACATGACCACCGTGCAACACGCTCTTGCGCTCAACATGAGTTACGAAGGCAGCACGGTGACCAACGTCGCCGCGGACCGTCAGGAATTGACGCTCACCTTGGACCGGCGTGCTGACCGTGACCTTGTGGTCGAAATCGGCACCGTCGATGCCGATACCGTCGAGTCTCATACCGATGGCGCAAGCGGTGTCGATATCCAAGCAAAGCCAGATGGCGCTTACGAACACACCTCCGTGGAATTCACCGTGGACGTGACCTATGACGGCACCGAATTCGAAGACGTGTACACCGCAAGCGGGAATGCAGGCAACGCACCCGATGCGGCAGACTGGAGCGTTGAGTTCTGGAACGCGACCTCTGAAGCGTGGCAATCGACCATCGAGGTGCGACTTGGCATCGGTGAAGACGCCTCCACCGATGACGTCGACATGACCGCAACCTTGCAGGTGCGCGTCAACCTCCCCGACCAAAACACCTCACTGTCCCTCCAAAACGGGCACAGCGTGGGTGTGACGTTGGTCGCAGAGACCGGTGAATTCACCGAACGCACGCTCACGATCCGTGTTCCGGTCATCCGTGGTTTCGACCTGGCGGCCGACGACGCTCGCGTGGGCATCGGTAGCGCTGACGTGCAGGCGCTCACCACGACCCTGACCAACACCGGGAACGGAGACTCGACCTATACCTTTGAGATCGTGGAGAACTACGACGCGACCTTGTGGGAGATCACCCCCGCCTCGAGCACCATCACCGTGGCCGCAGGCGACACGCGAACGCAAGTGTTCAACGTGCGCTCTGACGAAACCTTCGACAGCGGGAAACTCGACGTCACCATCAGTGTCGCTGAACTGGACGGCAGCAGTGACAGCCTGACCATGACCGTCGTGTACGCCGAAATTTCCCTGAGCGTCAACCAGTCCTTGGCCGTTCAGGAATCCGACAACACCGCAGAACAGGACTCGACGATCATCGTCATCCCTGTGACGAACAGTGGTGAGCGCGACGCCGTGAACTCGGTCATTGTGTATGCCCGACAACAGGGTGTTGAAGCAGATTACGATCAGGTGTCCCTCACCGTTCCCGCTGGCGAGACCGTGAACGCTGAATTTGAGGTCGGCAAAATGACGAACGGAAACAAGCGATTCGAGTTCTACCTTGAAGTGACCGGCGACGACCAAGACTTCGCCGTCATCGCGGAGGACACTCGCGGTACCGGAGACGAACCTGTGGACTTCCAGATTCGATTCAACATCGAGTCCACCACGACGGACAACAGCGGTATTGGGCAAACCGTCCTGGCCCTGCTGGTGATCGGCATTGTCGGTCTTGTGGTTTGGGGCGGTCTGAACTTGTCCCGTTCCGGTAGCCGTCGCTTCTGATTGGCAACACGCCTTCAAATGCGAAGGTCGTTCATGTACGGCCGTGAGGCCCTCAGCTCTGGATGGCATGGAATTCCTCCCCGAGCCGGGAGAGCCACGCATCTTGACGGCGGTCGACCCCTCCGCGGTCCAGCACGATGCGGAATGGCGGTCAGAAGTCATGGGATGGGCTCCGACCCTGGTTCATGCGGTTCCGAATCGACGCCGGCGCGTCGCCCGGTCCTCCTTGGGCTTGGTCGTCCTGGTGATTTTGGCAGGATTGATCGCCAGCCAAGGGTGGCTGCTGATCGAGATTCCGTTGGACGACTCCGAGTGGGCCTTCGAAAGCACCGGTCTCAGGGAGCTCGCGGATGAAGGCTACGACGGTACGGGCGTCCGCGTGTGCGTGGTCGACACTGGCGTGGACATCACGCACTCTGCCCTTGTGGGGACGAACGTCGAGTTCCGAGATTTCCTTGGGAGCTCTTTGGGCCCCATTGATCGTGGTGCTACGGCGCACGGGACCATGATGGTCGGGCTCATGGTGGCCGACGGGCACCAGAAGGGTGCCGCTCCCGGGGTCACCTTGGGGGTGGCCGCCGCGCTTGCGGGTGACGCCGATGGGGAAAACACGGGCGACGACAACGTCGTGGCTGAGGCCATCGACTGGTGCAGGGTGGACTTCAACGCCGATTTGATTTCGCTGTCCCTCGGTGGCGAACGTATGGACGGCGAAAGGGACGTGGTGGTTTCTTCGGTCCGCCGTGCACTGGATGCTGGCATTTACGTGATTGCTGCTGCAGGGAACGACGGTGGCATCGAAGACGACGGCCGCGTAGCATCTCCTGCCTTCCTCCCTCGCGTGATTGCGGTTGCAGCCTCCGATCAATCCGGTACGATGTGGGTCAATTCATCCTCGGGTTCCGGGGTTGGCGACGATCCAAATTTGAAGCCAGAAGTGCATGCTCCTGGCGTTGATGTGATTTCAACAGGAGAAGGCGATGCGTGGTTCGCTTCGAGCGGAACCTCTGTTTCGACCGTGTTGGTGAGTTCGGCCTTGGCGATGATTTTGGAGGCACATCCTGAACTCAAGGCCGAAGACGACCGGTGCATCAACCACGTCAAACACGCCCTTCGAGGGTCTTTGGGCGGGGTCCATGATGCACGCTCAGGCTACGGTGGTTTGGACGCTATGGGCTGGTTTGAGGCCATCGATCCCGCATGCCCAAGCGTCGAATGATGGCGCTTTTTTGTGATACAACAAGCAGTTTTTCGATACATCTCGATGCACAATTCGGCCCACAGCGTTATATCTCGTCCGAGAGACGGGGGCT
>DUHU01000088.1 GCA_013330765.1 Candidatus Poseidoniaceae archaeon
CGGTCACCCACGACGAGATCGTCTTGATGGGCGGAGCCTCCAGCACCGGCGCACAACGCCGCTCCTATGGGTGGCTCCCGGATACCGATGCATGGCGCAACATGGGGAACCTCATGACCGCCGTGCACAGCATGGCATGGACCACGTACGGCAACGCGACCTACGTGATTGGAGGCGACGCTGGAAACCCCTCATGGAATTGGCTGCAGATCCGTTCCACGGCCAACCGCTACATCAGCCCAGCAGAGCACACAGGCGACATGACATCTCCCCCAATCGACCTCAGAAGCAGCACGGACGGAGACGCTTTGCTGCGTTGGATCCGACTCGACGGAAGCACCCCGCCTGGAACCTCGCTTGGATTGCAATACAAAACCGCTCCAGACCCGCTGCTGCTCAACGGCATCGATTGGCGACCGATGATTGGGAATTTCAGTTACAACCATCCCATTGGAAACCATACCATCCCTGAACCCAGCATCGCAGGCAGCGATCGCTCGGTGCAAGAATTCCTCGACCTCCACCCATGGTTGCAATGCCGTGTGGTGCTCAGCACCACGGAAGGAGACGCTTGGACCCTTCCGGATTTGGACATGGTGGCCTGGGGAATGGAAGAGGCCGGGTTCGCTGCAATGGCACGAACCGCTCTGCAAACCTACGGCCAACCGCTCAACGTGACCACGTTGGTCGACGTCGAAGACCCATGGAGCACCGCCGAACTCGTCCTTGACGCGGGCTTCGGACGAACGCAACGCGTCGTGGCCGAGGAGGTCGCTGGAATGTGGACGGTGACCGCTCCAATGGACAACCTCCGGGTCATCAACACCGCCAACAGCAGCGTGCAGATGGTGCAGCAAGACCCGATGGAACTCCAATGGAACCTGCATCTTGACCAAGGCGTGGTCAACCTTGACCACGTGTCCTTGCACCTCGAGGTTCGGGCCGACGACGGCTCGCTTGTCTTCGCCGCTGCTCCTGAGGACCCAACCCTGACGTGGAACGAGGAAATCCAGGTCAACCTTGACGCCATCACGGCGGACGGCCGAGACCTGATGGCGTCCTCCTCGGTCGTCGTCGCGGCCGACCGCATCCTCACGGTCGACCTGTCAACCGGTTTCCCGGCCCGAAACGATGCGCCCGCTGACGGTGCCTTCCAAGCCCGCATGCATCTGGACGTCGAGGATTTGGCGGCCGGGCAGTTCGTCCCTGCTTCGACGTGGTTCAACACGACCACACCATGGTTCGATCTCAGCATGGCCCATCCCGCGCCTTTGACCATGCTGCTTCCGACGGATGCCTCAGGCCCTGCAGACCTTCGCATCGAACTCCGAACGGAAGCAAACGCCACGCTTCTCTTCGAGAACGATGGCACGTCCTTCGTGCTCGATGCCCAAGCTCCGACCCTGCTGGGAAGCAGCCCCAACCAGGCCGCTTATGCCAATCAAAATGGAAATCGAAACGTCATCCTCAGTTTCGCAGAGGTCGGGGGGTTCAATCCTGAAGACGTCAGTTTCCGTGTCTGGGTGGAAGCGAGGGACGACGACGGAGACGGCGCAGCAAGCCTCGACGAATACCTGCAAGCCCCCGCCACGTGGGTCAACACCGGCACGGTCTGGACGGCCAACTTCACGGTGGACGACACCGCAAATGCAGACCATCAAGCCGTTCGCGTGTTGGTCGTTGGCAACGACCGCGCTGGACTCTCCGTGGCCAACGCAACGGCGGAATCCGGCCACCTCAACTGGACCACACGGATCCCTCGGACCGTGGACATCCTAAGCGTGTACCCAGGAGGTGGCATCGTCCAGAACCTCGAGCCTGGAAGAGCTGTGGGTTGGCAAGTTGACGTCTCAGACGGCAACGGGTTGGACAACCTGCAAGAAATCCGCGTTGAACTTGGCGGCGATGCAAACCTTGGCATCCGCTGGGATGTGATCACCGAACAATGCCAAAACCTGGACGGTCGAACTGCCGTCGTCGCCTGCTCTGCGAGCACCGTGGGCGACGTCATGTCGCTTGATCTGAACCTTGCACCTGAGTGGTCCCTCGTGCCTGGCGTGCTCAACGAAGGGGCTGTTCGCGTGGTGGCCAGGGACATTGACGGGACGAACGCCACTGAAGTTGGAGGGGCCTGGGCTTTCGCCCGCGGGATGACCCTCGACAACGTCAACCTCTCTGATTTGGAAGGGGCCACCCAAGGTCCGGTCGCTGCAGGCAGCGTCCTGGCCGTCGGAGAAACCCTGAACCTCAGCGCGACGATCAACCACACCGTCAGCGGCGTCCCTTACGACGGCGGCCTTCGCATTCGTTGGTTTGGAAACGTTGGAGCCGAGCGCTGGGACGGTGGCAGTTCGGTCATGGTCAGCGACGGTGTGCTGGACACGGGCATCCCTGCTCCAAATGCAGGCGGGCGCCTGATGCTGGCCCGGGTGGAGGTCTGGGACCCGCAAGACACCTCGTTGCTTCATCGGATTGACTTGACGCCCCTCGACGTGGACGAGGAAGCGCCCTTCCTCGTGGCCAAAAACGATGACGTCACGTGGTCGAGGTACCACCTCGACGACATTGTCGTTGGCCTGAACATCGAAGAAGACACGGCGTGGACCGCTCCTGTCAACGTGACATGTCAGGTCACCTCGACCGAACGGTCGTGGCCTGAAGTGACGCAATCCGTGATGCCGTCAGGCGTTTTTGAAGACCTCATCTTGTTCACCGCGGTGTTCAACCTCTCCGACGTCGGTGATCCTGCCGATCTGGATCCACAGGCAAGCTTGGCTTGCTGGGCCAACGGACGGGACGATGCTGGACGGGCCTTGGTAGGGTCGACGGATTTGACCCCGAGTGATCCTTGGTTCATCGCGACCCTGACCACTGAAGGGCCCGATTTGGAACTCGGCGATGTCACGCTGAACGGCGCCGTGGATTCGGAAGGAGCCAACATCATCGTCGCCGCTCCTGTGATCGCTCGAACAGAGGCCATCGAGCGCTCCTTCGTGGTGGAGATCACCTTGGCATCCGATGGAGAAGAGACCGTGGTGGTTCGGCGGGAAATCGACGGATTAGGCGCCGATGAAGCCGAGATCATTCGTGGTAACTTCAACGTTCCAAAGGGTGCATGGACCCTCACCGTGAGCATTGATGCCCTCGGCAACGTCAGTGAACTGGACGAGGAGGACAACCTGTGGACCTACGAAGGTCAGGCCTCCGGAGGAGGCGCTGGTGCAGTCCTCGTGGCCGGTGGTGGATTGGCCGTCCTCGGCTTGGCCGTCGTCTTGATGCGACGGCGTGGCCAAGATGCTGACGAGGTGAAAGCAGCGCTCCCGGGGCCGACCGGCGCACCTCAGAAAAGCAAGCCAAAGGGACCTCCGGGCGCAGATCGCCGCGTGTCGGGAGGACCCCGAGCGCCTCCATCATCACCTTCCTCTGCCCCGGTGGATTTGGCCCGCGCAGAGGCTGCATTGGCGGCGCTCGCACCCGCTGCGGCAGCGGAGCCAAACGAGACCGGGGACAAGACGGTCGGGAGCATCGCCTCTGACCACACCGAACTTCCCGGCGGGGGAGACTACGATTACACGGCAGAGGGAACCCACTACGAGGGTGAGGGAATCGGACGTTGGAAACTTCGGGACGACGGCTCGTTCGAACGGATTTCATGAGCCGTCGGGTTCTTGGGGGTCCGCCCTTGGTTGGATTCGATGGGCGTCCAAGACGTAGAGCGGGCCTTGCTGGTCCTGTTTCGCTCTGGCCTGCCCATGACCGCCTCGGACATGGCTCG
This sequence comes from Candidatus Poseidoniaceae archaeon, assembly GCA_013330765.1. Classification (GTDB taxonomy): domain Archaea; phylum Thermoplasmatota; class Poseidoniia; order Poseidoniales; family Poseidoniaceae; genus MGIIa-L3; species MGIIa-L3 sp12206u. The sequence goes on from DUHU01000088.1 coordinate 3,776, forward strand.
AACCATGGCCTTCGGACAAGGCTGGTTGGGCATCGAGGAAGCCGATGCTGTGGTGCTTCACCTCATCGAAACTGGATGGCTTCAAGCCGAGGGTGACGGGTACCTGCCGAGCAGGGACCTGAGCGCCGTAGAGGTCCCGTTGTCGTGGATGCCGAGGCCGTCGCGACTCCTCGATGCAACGGCACCCGGAGCGGCCGTCGCCGCTTCTCCTGAACCCGTACCACCCGCCCAGGTCATCGCCAGTCCACTGCCTGTCGCTGAACCTGAGGCGAACGAAAGCGATGACCCGAGGGTCAGGCTGGAGGGGCGTTTGGTCGGTTTTATCGCTCGTGCGTCCGGTTTGGATCGCGCCGAGGTCAAGCGGCGGGCTGAACGAAAGCAACACGCGCTTCGCCCTTGCACCTCATGGCTGGGATTGGCCCTGGTGGCCCATGACCAAGGTTTGGACATGAACGCCATTGTGGACGCCTTGTCGCCTAACGCTCAGGCCTAATCTTGGCGAGCAGTCGCGGCATCGGCCAGGTCCATCAGCACCGGAAGAAGCACCAGCGACAGCAGCAACGAGAATCCGACGGTCACGGCGGTGATCATTCCGAAATCACGGATCAGGGGCATTGGGGAAGCGAGCAGGACCATGAAGCCAAGTGCGGTGGTCGCGGCAGAAAGCAAGAGCGCCACGCCCGTCGTGGACATCGAAGCCACCATGGCTTCTTCTCTGGACGGGCGGCGAGAGCGTTCAAGCTCCATACGCTGCCACATGTGAATGGCGAAATCGATGCCGATGCCCAGCGTGAGGGCGGTCACCATCACGGTCATGACGTTCCACTTGAGTCCGAGCAACACCATGGAACCAACCACCCAGAGGGTGGAGAAGACCACCGGCGAAAGCACGACGAGGGCGGGAATCAAACGACGCGTCAACACCAGAAGCACGACAAAGGACACGGCCAGAGAAATCGCCGTCGATTCAAGTTGCGAGACGCTCAATCCCGTCAACACCGTCTCCAAAACCACGAGGTCCCCGGTCACGTGGACTTCTGCAAATCCATCCAAATCTGCATCGAGACCGTTCTCACCTTCGACGCCATCCACCATGGAAAAGAAGGTCGCAACGACCCGGCTCGAATCGGCCGATGTGCTGGCCTCGACACGGATTTCGTTGCGCAGGTGGGTCACACCGTCGTCGTTCATCGCGACGGTGACTTCGACACGGTCGGCCCAACTCAGACCGGTCAGTGGGTCTGCCACGCTGGTGTTGGTCTGCAAGGAACGGAACGCACCCAAGAGGTCCACTGGCTGGCTTGAAATGACGGGATAGAGATCTCCGGTGGTCAACACCGCAAGGTTGTGGTCCTCACCAAAACTCGCATTGCGGAGCACCGCATCACGCAACAAAACGTAGGGGCCGTCGTAGGACGGTGAGGGTTTGGTCCCGTCCGTTCCAACGACGTCGTGGTTGGCCTTGAGGTCGCCGTGAAGCAGACGCAATTGGTCCAACATGACCGCATCCATCGGGATGGTCGAGCGGTCGTCCTCAGGCTCCATGAGGAGGTAGACGACCTTCCATCCTGCAGCATCGTATGAGGTCTCGAGGTCTTCCCGGACCTCCATGACCTCCAAATCCTCGTCGAGGAAGTCCGTCAAATCGAATTCCGTTTCCAGGGACAAGGCGCCGACCAATGAAGCAAGGCTCACCAACACGGCCACCAGCAGTATGCTGAGTTGCTGAGAGCGTTGAACCGCCACAAGGCGCTCGCTGAACCGCGGCATTCGCAAGACCACCGCGTCCTGCTTTGCTCGTCGCGCATCGACCACCACATGGAGGGCGCCGACGACCACGGTGGAGGCCACAAAGGCGCACACGACGCCCAAGGCCAGCGCCACCCCGAAGGTCGCGATCGGCGGCAGAGGTGAGACCGCATTGGCGAGGAAGGCAGCCACCGTGGTGACCACGGCGAGCACGAGCGGCATCGCAAGGCCCGCACAGGCCTTCAACCAGGCATTCGCGGGATCGTCGTTCTCCTTTCTTGTGGAAAGGTACGCCCGCTGCAGGTGAATGGAATAGTCAATCCCGAGACCGAGCACCAGAGGAGCCACGGCCACCTCGAGGGCCGTGAATCGGGCACCAAACAAATTCAACAATCCGTAGGTCCAGATGAGCGCCACCGAGAGTCCCGCCAGCGGGAAGGCCACACCCTTCACGGAGCGAAAGGCCACGGCCAAGACCAGCACGACGACGAACAGGGCCAAGGCAATCAGAAGCGCCAAACCGTCGAAGGTGGATGCGTCGATGTCGTAGGAGATGAGGTCAAGGGACACCACGCCATAGGTAAGCAGGGACGTTTCGGACAGTGTTGCCAATTCATCCCGGAGTTGGTCCTGCAGGATTTCGCGCTCCGTGGTTTCGAGCGAAGGGTCGATGTCCAAGACCCAGAGCGTTGAGGAGGCCACCGGGGTTGCATCTCCTGTTCCGTCGGAAAGGAAAGCGCACACTGGATCGATGTCCAAGTCCTCCGAGAGCATGGCGTTCGCAGCGAAGGTCGCGGATGCGAGCAGGGCGTCATCGTCGGTCAGGGTGCAGGTCGTGCCCTCGTCCAACACAAGGTCAAGGAGATCTGCCCAATCGTTGACCGCTGACAGCGCCGTTCCATTGGCTTCCTCATCGAGGGCCACTTGCATCGCGGTCGGAGCCGTGGCCCATGCCACCACCACATCACCGCGCTCGGCCGAGGCCTGACGAAGGGTCGCTTCATCTTCCTCCATGGCTTTCAGATGCTCAAGGGTGAGGACGTTGGTGCCGTCGTCCGCCACGACGTGAACAAACATCGGACGGCGTTCTTCAGGAAAATGCTCGTGAATTCGTTCGTGTGCAACGAGGGCGTCGCTGTCCGGAGCAAAGCGGTCCAAGTCCGTGTCGAAGGCAGGCGGGCTGTTCACCAAGGAGACCATCAGTCCG
>DUHU01000015.1 GCA_013330765.1 Candidatus Poseidoniaceae archaeon
GAACCATTCGGTTCGGCGGAAGGAGGGGGTCTTGGCCTTCTGAGCCGCACGCAGGGCCAGGGCCTCACGGGTGGCGTCGTCGAGCACGGGCTTTTGGCGTGCGGTGTGAAGTTCGTCCTCACCCTCGCCGTCCCAGTCCTCGTCGTCCCAAGCGTCGTCCTTGTCCTCGGAGGCCTTGGGGGCCTCGGACACGTCGTCTTGTGCAGGAACTGCATCGGCGCCTTCGAGGCGAGCGATCAATTCCTTCTTGTTCCCAGAAACGGGAAGTTCACGTTCCTTGAGCAACTCTTTGAGCTGCGCAACGGTCATGCTGCTGAAATCGTCAGACATCTTGATCACTCCTTCGCCACGCGGTAAATACCGTCTTGGAACACACGGCGGTCACGGTTCTTCACCGTGGTGCACCGTTCGATGTTGGCAGCCGTCTGTCCGACCGCTTCCTTGTCGATGCCGCTCACGATGACGTCGGTCTTGTTCTCAACACGCACGTTCACGCCGGTGAGAATGTCTGCACGGCGAGGCACACGCTCACCGAAGTAGTTGTTCACCACGAACTCCGACCCTTGGACTTTCATCGTCATCGGGAAGTGAGAATAGAAGCAACGCAGGGTGTAGGAGAACCCGTCAGTGACGCCCTTCACCATGTTCTTGATGTGGGCGTTCCATGTACCAGCGAGGGCCTTTTCCTTTCGGCGAGGCAGGTCGATGCGGACCAGAAGGCCAGCACCGTCTTGCAAGAGCTTCACTCGGCTGCTTTGGAACGCACGGGACAGTTCACCATTGGGTCCCTTGACGGTCAGCACACCATCGTCGATGGAGGCGCTGACGCCGTCAGGCAGGTCAATGGCGTGTTCGATTCGGTCAATCTTCACCATGGTATCACCTCAGTACACAAAGGCCAGGAGTTTGCCACCGATGCGGGCGTCCTTGGCGTCGTAATGGTTCATCACACCGGAACTCGTCGAGAGGATCAGAAGTCCGAAGTCCTGCGCGGGCAGGTAGCGGGACTCCCACTGCTCGTATTCTTGACGGCGAACGCTGTGACGGGGCTTGACCGTGCCACAGCGGTTGATGGCCCCTCGTAGGTGCACGGCGTAGTGTCCACCACGGCCGTCCTCCACGCGCTCATACTCACCGACGTAGCCGGCTTTCTGCATGATGGAAAGGACGTTGCCTAGCAGCTTGGAAGCTGGGGAAAGTTCAACGGTCATTTTGCCGGCTTGTTCAGCGTTGTGAACCTTCACCAGCGCGTCGTTTAGCGGATCGAATTGCATCTCTCATCCCCCTCCTCAGTTCAACTTCTTGAAGCCAATTTCAGGCCCCACGTCTCGAAAACACTGGCGGCAAAGGCGCAGCCCGTGTCGGCGAATCAGACCGCGACGGCGGCCGCAGCGGCGGCAGCCGTTTGTTCGGCCAATGCGTTCTCCATGATCTCGTGCCATTCTCTTCACTCCTCCATGATCGTCAGTTCAAACGTCTCCTTGAACCAAGCACGGGCTTGGTCCGGAGTGACGCGGTGCTGTTGCCCAACCTTCGCCTTGTGGCGACGGCGTCGAGAGACGCGGTGGCCGGGGCGCTCCAACACCACGGTGATGTCCATTCCGAAGATGCCGATCTCCGGGTCGTACTTTTGTTCGGGGAAATCCGTGTAATCACGGATGCCGAATGAGAGGTTCCCAGAGCGGTCAAAGTTCCACGTAGGGATGGTGTTTTCTCGGACCCAAAAGGCATCCTTCAGGAAGCTTTGGATTCGCTCTTGGTCACGCATGGTGACCTTGCATCCAATGGGTGCGCCCTGGCGCACCTTGAGGTCACGGTTCTGGATTCGCCCGAGGGTGCGTTGTGGACGGACGCCGGTCACGAGTTCCAGCACTTTCTCAGCGTTGAGAAGGCGCTCGCCGCCTTCACCGACACCGATGTTCACAGAAACCTTGGTGATGCGAGGTTGCATCATTGGGTTGGCGGACTCACTCACGCGGCCACCTCCGTGGTTGGCAAGTCAGCGGAGCCGACAGCAAACACGTTGCCGACGGTGGTGCCGAATTCTTCGAACTGCACTTCGTTGGGCATGCTCGAACGCTTGACGATGTATTCCTTGACGTCAGCAAAGCTGCCGACGTGCAAACCGCCAATGAGGTAGCAGCGGGTGCCTTCTGCGAAGACGATGTGCTCGATGACCTCTTGATCGGGGAGGGAAATGCGCACCGAATCGTGGGTGGAGTACTGGTTGGCATCGTCCACGAGGAGGTTCCGACCGTCGTGGAGGTTGACCTGGGTCTTTCCTCCCTTGATGGTGGTCTTGCCTTCCACACGGCACACCTTCCACGCCGCGTCGGACGCAGGAATGGGGCGGTAGCGGAGGCGACCGTTGTGGTCGAGGATGCAGCGGTAGTTGTCCTCACCGAGGGTCAGGACGTCCATGAGACCGACGCTGCGTCGGGTTTCTCGGCACACGCGGCCGTCAATCTTGACAAGGCCTTCGTTGACGATGGCGCGAACCTCACGGTTGGAGGTCGCAAGACCAAGGACGTCGCGGACGATCATGTTGAGCGGCATGCCAAGTTCGAGCGAGTGGGCTCCAGGCTTGGGCTTGGTGACCCAGATGCTGGTCTTCCGAGGAAGTGCCCAGCTGCGGGGCATGACGAGGCGCTTCAGATGGTTTGGACTGGCCATGATGTTCAACTCCTGTTCTCCGTGAGTTTCTGCATACGCAGCTTGTCGGACTCATCCAGACGGATGATGACGACGTTGGAAGAGTGGACGGGAACCGCTTCCTCGCGGTTGTCCGACTTGGCGACGGTCACGCCTTCGATGGTGATTCGACCCGAGTTCGAGTCAACCGTGAGGACGACACCCTCGATGGCTCCGTCGTGGCGCTTGCCACCGTGGCGCTTGCCACCGTGGGCCATGTCGCCCCGGACCACGCGAACGGTATCGCCAACGCGAATCGTCGTGGAGCGGAGATGAGCGAGACGCTCGTCGGGGTTTGCCAACATGAGGCGGGCCGCGATGTTGCGTCGCTTGATGTGCTGGGGAGCGTTGGCCTGAGCCTTACGCTGCTTGCCTGGCTTGCTGCTTTTCACCATGGTCTCACCTCAAACAATCTGCTTCGCCGTGGCGGCGATCCTGGGCCAGCGCTCTGCGGCTTCGCGAGCAACGGGGCCCTTGATGTCGGAACCTTGAACATCGCCACGCTCGTTGACGATGACGCAAGCGTTGTCCGCAAACTGCACCCAACTTCCATCGGCACGACGGAAGGGGCGGCGTTGCCGTACGATGACGGCGTTGAACATTTGACGACGTGTCTGCGGCGTTCCCTTCTTGACGGAGACCTTCGCGAGATGGCCGACACCCGCAGAGGGGTAACGACGCATCGTACCGCCGAGCTTCAGGACGTTGATGATCTGGACGACCTTCGCCCCGGTGTTGTCGGCGACGTGGAGGCGTGCCGCGGTGGGCAAACCACGGGTCTGGCGGCCGGCGATGCCCTTCATCAGGCCTCACCACCGGAGCTGATTTCGACCACACAGAAGGCGACCGACTTGGAAAGCGGACGGCATTCCATGACCTTGACCGTGTCACCGACCTCGACCTTGCCGATGCATGCGGGGAGGTGAGCGCTCATTTTGCTGGTACGCTTTTCGAACCGTTCGTACTTCTGCATGTAGCGGACGTTGTCACGCTGCAGGGTGATCGTGTTCTGCATACCCACGCTGGCGATGGTGCCCTCAAGCACCTGGCCGCGCAAGCGGAGGCTGCCGTAGAAGGGACAATTCTCGTCCCCGTCCCACTCGCCAGTGGGGGCCTTCACGTCGATTCCAATGTCTCGCATGTTCACACCTTCGGGTAGTTGCGGTTGGTCCTGTCTTCGGGCCGCTGCCGCATCAGCGAGCCGTCGATGACGGTCGTAAAACCGTCAATGGAAAAGGAAACCCCGGCCTTGCCGAGGGTGAGGGCGCGGTCGCCCTCAAGGAGTTGGAGGGTGTTTCGGGTCTCGTCCATGACGAGGCCACTTCGACCGACCAAGGTCGGGTCGGCGGCGTCAACGACGGTCAAACCGGCGCCGATCCAAGGGAGATTTCGAACGTCCATGATCATCGCACCTCCACGTTGTATCCGTTGTTTCGAAGCACTTGAGCCGCCTTCTTCTTGTGGTCCCCTTGAAGTTCAATGGTTCGTCCTTTCACCGTACCGCCAGCAGCGCACTTGTTCTTGAGCAACTTTGCGAGTTTGTTGATGTCAATGGCGCCGTCATCGAGCCCTTCCACCTTCGTCACAATCTTGCCGTACCTCCGCTTGTCCGTGCTCAGAATTGCGCGTTGTTGTTCCTTGGCGATCTCTTGGCAAATGCAGAGCTCGTTGGGGAGCCCACAAACGCTGCAGATGGCGGCCATGTGATGTCGTCTCCTAGAATTCAGTTGGCCCGCTGGGCGAGATGGGTCTTGATGCGCGCGATGCTGCGGCTCGTGGCTTTGTATGCCCCCATGTTGGCAGGGGTGCCACCGAGCGCCTTTTCGGCGTTGAGTTGAAGCATCTCTTCCTGCAGTTCAAGCAGGCGAGATTGCAGAGCATCGAGGCTCATGGAAGCGATGTCCCGGTTGCTGACGTAGCTCACTCCGTCACCTCCTCGGTTTGTTCTGCTGCGGCCGCACGGTTGGCCAGCTCTTCGTCGCTGAAGATGCTGATTTCGTGCGGCAGACGGGTGCCAGGGCGCATGATTTCGACGGTCACGCCGATGGTGCCGAGCTTCTTCACGCACACCGAGTACCCCTTGTCCATGTAGCGGTCTGCGGTTTCACCGCAGTACTTCAC
>DUHU01000001.1 GCA_013330765.1 Candidatus Poseidoniaceae archaeon
GTCCACCGTTCAGCCCCCAAGCGTTGACAGAAACACGCGCAGTGGCTTGGGACGCATCGCTCAACATTTCGTAGAGCGAACCCTGCCTCCCGAAGACCCCCGTCGGATCGTGTTCCAGAGGATACATGACCAAGGAGGCGGAAGGCGCCATGCCCATGGTGCTCCCGTCACCAGTGCCGTCACCGAGGACGGTCAATGCCACGTGGGTGCCGTGCCCAGCATTGCTGTCGGCGGGAGACGGATCCAGTCCAAAGGTGGTGTAGACACCGGCGATTCGGCCGGCGATGTCCGGGTGATCGATGTCCAAACCGGTGTCGATCACGGCGATGGTTTCGCCAGACCCGTCAAGGGTGAATGACGCGTTGTTTCGAACGTCAACCACGCCGGCCAATCCCGCTGCAACCGCATTGTGAACCTCCATGGTGTATGCGGGCTCGACCCACAGGAAGCGTCCGTCCAAGGTCAGGCTTCGAAGCATGCTTTGCTTGGCCACCGTATGCATGCCGGACATGCTCAGCGTGCATTGTCCAACACCGCATGTGGCTTCAGCGGCCCCGGCGTTGAGCAGGTCAACCACCACGTCGGAGAGGAACTCTGCGCGTAGGTCGTCGGCAACCACCAGGGAGTAGTGATCGAATGACCCGTCGCTTAGCCTCGCGTCGTACCGCCATGCTGGCTCGTACGCGCCTACCCAGCGGACGGCAGGGTCCTCTGCGAGGAGGTGAAACGTGTTTGGCTGAAGACGCACCACCATCGCAGCACCATTGAGATGGTCCAGGACCGTGGATTCCGTGGCGTCCAACACCGTGCGTTGCTCGTCCCCGTCAGCGCGATGGAATTGAACGACGGCCAATCCGTCAGGTCCCGGCGAGACGTGCTCCCGCTGAAGGGGGTCCAGAGCGTGACCCCCAAGGTGCAGCGTGGTGGGCGCCGGTGCGAGCGAGGAAGCGAAGGAACTCCCAGCGACGGGAAACACGGGACCGAGGCCAAGTTCGCCGGTGTTCTGTTGGTCCGAACCGTCAGGATTTGCGGCCAGCACCGGGCCCAGCGGAAGCAGGAGAAAAACCAGCACAACGGCAAGCCATCGTCCCGACATACCATGTTGGGTCCGCGGCGGGCTTTTCAAGCCCTCCCAAAGGTGCGTGACCTCAGGCCAATCCATTGAAGGCTGCAATGGCCGAATCCGTCTTGGCCACGCTGGTCTTCCAATCCTCTTCCGTACCCATCAGGGCCCGGACGGCATCGACGTTCTCTGGGACAACATCGGATTCTTGGTGGATGGCCTGGAAATACCACAGCGTGTTGCCGTCGAGCTTCACTCCGTCTTCCCAAACGAAAATCTCGTGCAAGTCACCCCACGTACGGCCGATATCACGTGCGAATTCCATCACTTCAGCGGTGCTGCTGATGCCCGTCTCTCCTCCGTTCATGATCAAAACTCGGGGTTGGTTCCGCCAGAGCGTCAGGACATCCTCCGTCGTCATGCCGTGGCCGTCAGGGAGCGTCGCGACAATCGCATGCATGTGCATGATGGTGGTGGGCACCGCCACCGCAAGGGAGGTGATGTCGATTTCAGGCCGTACGGTCATGACGTCTGGGCCGTGGTGACTGGGGACCTTGAGCACCGGCGTGATGGCGTTGATGGGGCCTTTCTTGGAATCGCCCGGGTCAGCCGCACGACGAATCATGGTGCATTCGACCTTCAGGGAACCGCACGCCTCCAACAAAGGCACAAGGGTACGAGAGAGGCCGGTGGTGTTGCATGACACAACGCGCGTGCCTTCTGCGTTGAGGTTCTCAACGTGATTGGCGCAGGAGGTGTACGAACGACCGGTGGTCGCATGTTTTTCTCCACCTTGGAAGATCCACTTCACGCCGGCCGCTTTGTAGCGTTCGAGGTTTGCCGCACCTGCTTTCCCAGGTGAACAATCGATGACCACATCGGTTTGCGCAAGCAGGTCGCTGATGCCACCCCCACACGCGTATCCGGCGTCAGCGAAGGCTTGGATGCGTTCGGGCTCGTCAAAGGTGCAGAACAACGGGTATCCCTTGCGCACCGCCAGGTCGCATCCAAAGGATGGACGCGTCTTGGTCACGCCAACGACGGTCATGTCTTCTTGCGCGGCCACCGCATCCGCAACGCGCTTTCCGATGGTCCCATATCCGTTGATGGCCACCTTGATGGTCATGGGTGCCGATGCAAGAAGCGGGCCTATGAACTGCACGACGGAACCAGTGAACATGGCGATGAGGCTATGTGGCGTTTCCTCGACGAAGGAACATGGCCGGCGAGGCGACCCCGCTCATGGAGCGGTCCATCGGCATCAACCGACAACTGGCGGGAGCCTTGGAAACCGCCATCGAACGTAACGCCATCCTCCGCATCGGATGGACGGCGGACGGGACAGAAGTTCCCAAAGACGGCGAATCAGGGCTATGCCCCTTCCTTCCAGAAGGAGCGAGGGTCCGAGCCCTCGGCCGTCTTGGGCCTTGGATTTCGACCGGAAGTTCCGGCTCCTTCGATCACCGGGGCGATGCCGGCAACATGTTCGGCGCAGCCTTGCAGGACGGTCGTTTGCTTTGCGAAGGCCATGTCGGCCACATGGCTGGATGGTCCATGCGAGGCGGGACCCTCGTGATTGAGGACGGCTGTGGTGACGACCTCGGCGCTTCCATGCACGACGGCGTTGTGCTCGTGCGTGGAAAAATTGGACGCCGCGCGGGCACCGCCATGCGTGGAGGGCTCATCGTCGTCCACGGCGACGTGGAACACGACCCCGGATGCGGCATGCGAGGGGGAATGATCGTCATCGATGGCCGATGCCCTGCACCCGGCCCAGGCGTCACCATGCGTCCGCTTTCGGCCTCCGAACTGAAGGATGTGAACGCGCGGATCGAAGATCCGACATGGCAAGTGCCCGCCGATGCCGTCTGCCTTGTGCCCTCCGAGGACACCGAAGATCCAAGCGAAGCACACCCGACCAGGCTCAACGCCATGGACGGTCTGGCGTTGATGCCCACCACACCCTCTCCACTGCTCCCCGGAGCGTCTGTCGACACCACCGTTCTGCTTGGCCGAGCTCCGTTGGCGCTACCATTGCCCGTGCTTCCTCATGTCCTAAACGGCGAACGGTTGCGAGCCAAGCGGTCCAAAGAGGACGTCGCTCAGGCTTTGGCAG
>DUHU01000093.1:0-2087 GCA_013330765.1 Candidatus Poseidoniaceae archaeon
CATGGACAACGATGACCGTGCTCGCGTTGGCGTCGACGGCCCGCTCAAGGTCGGTGCACATGTGACGCACCATGTCACGTCCCTCACGGGGTCGCAATTCTTCGTCGTCAAACATCGCCATGGGGGCGTCGACCACGATGAGCCGCGAACCGCTTTCTCGTATTTCGTCTGGCAAACGCGTCACCATGGCGACGAATTGGTGGGCAGTGAATCCGCGAGCAACCTTCAACGATCGAAGCGCGCGCGGTCCCGCGCCAAGTTGGGTAAGCCACGGAGAAAATCGCCCGGGGTCCAATCGGCATGCACCATCGATCCAGTGCACGACGTGCCCATCGGCCAGGGCAAGCGCCACCCATGCTTCGGCCACGGCGCGCGCTCGTTTCCCATGCCGCCCTTCGCCAAGCAGCAGATGGACACCCGGTTGACGGGGTCGAAACTCGGCTGCTGGGCGTGGTCGTCGCGCGGGCAGAGGATGCATGGGCTCACCGAACTTCTTGTTCCGCCCGAACCGGTGGTGAATCGTATCGCTGACCCGTCGCCGGAAGTGAAGCGCAGGCCTCAAACACCTTCGACGCTGAACGCAGACCGTGGAAGAGGGCGGAAAGATCCTCGTCCATTGCGACTTGGATGCGTTCTACGCTTCGGTGGAAACGCTTCATCGCGGCTTGAATCCAGAGGTGCCGCTCATCATCGGTGCAGACCCAAAGGCCGGAAGGGGAAGGGGCATCGTCAGCACGTGCAATTATGCTGCAAGGGCCTATGGTGTGCGTTCTGCGATGCCGATCAGTGAAGCGTGGCGGAGGTGTCCAGCAACTCCTGCTGGACCTGCCACCTATGTTCGTGGCTCGCATCGGCTCTATGCACGGGCCTCGAGGCGGGTGATGAACGTCCTTCGAAACGTCGGTGGACCGTTTGAACAAGCCAGCATCGATGAAGCGTACCTGGACGTGACCGTCGCCACAGAAGGCGATTGGGACCAAGCCTTGGCCCTCTGCGAGCGCCTCCAACGCGACATCGTGGAGGCCACCGGTTTGACCGCCTCGTTTGGACTTGGACCGACCCGCCTCTTGGCCAAAATGAGCAGCGAAGAGAACAAACCTCAGGGGCTGTTCCGGCTTCTGCCCGGTGACGCTGTGGAGTTTTTCCATGGCCGTTCGTTGCGTGAAATCCCCGGAATTGGACCTGCTACGGCGACGGCCATGCAAGAGTGGGGCGTGCAAACGGTCGACGAAGCCTACGAGTTGGGGGAGCTGGCTTTGGCGCGCATGGTCGGTGATCGGTTTGCCGCCTGGTTGACGGCGGTCGTTGAAGAGCGAACAAGCGACGACGTGAGCGTGTTGCGGTCACGGAAATCGATTGGAAAGGAGACGACCTTCGAACGTGATCAGCGTGACGAAGAATCCGTGCTTGAACACTTGCTGGACCTGGTTGAAGCCGTCATGGCCCGTGCCGCTGAGCTTGGTGTGGTGGGGCGCTTGGGAGAGGTCAAATTGAGGTATCAGGGATTTGACACACGAACGCACCGCCGTTCCATTCCTGTGGCCATGGACGACCCTGCCGTTTTCCGGTCGTTGGCTGCTCGATTGTTCGCCACAAGCATCGAACGTGAGCGTCCCGTCCGCCTCGTCGGATTCCGCCTTGGTGACTTGGAGGATCCACCGACCCGTCAAGTGACCCTTGAGCGGTTTGAGGACGCTTCAGGCCAAGCGATGCATGACCGTGAGGACCGGTCGGAAGGCTTCGAGTGATTCGGGCAAAACCATGCCTTCAATCGGTTGGTTCAACGCAATGCCCTGCTCGCGCTTTGTGGACCACACGAGGCTGTTGAAGGCCATCACGTCCGTCGTAAGCATCCGCATGGCATCGCCTTCTTCTGCACCGACACCGAGGGCTTCGTCCACATGGGCAGGGAATGACCGGGTGTCCACGCATGATGTGCCGTAGACGGTGGTCGTGATGTGGTGCGTGAAGAAGGGGCACACTGGACTGAACGCCGTCAAGGTGTCGCGCACCACACGATGAAGCACCCAGGCCGCCGTCGTGTCTTCGTCATAAAGTCGGGACTTTACCATCTCAAGCCAGTGGCT
>DUHU01000093.1:2423-2667 GCA_013330765.1 Candidatus Poseidoniaceae archaeon
CACCTGTGAGGAAATTCTTGAGCGCCTGCGTGGCGGTGTAGATGTCGAGTTCCGACCACGCCGCCTTTGCGGTGGCCATGACCTTGTGGTGTTCAGCCAAGATCCACCGGTCTTCGGCCGCCATGTTCGCAGGCACGGCATCGAGATCGTCGGGCACGTCAAATTGAGAGGCGAATCGCGCGACGTTGAACACCTTGGTCAAGACGCCGAAGTACTTCTGTTCGATTTCCTCGGGATTGATGTG
>DUHU01000191.1:0-789 GCA_013330765.1 Candidatus Poseidoniaceae archaeon
GCGGTCGCTTCTGAAGACGCGGAGCCAATGAGCACGTGGCAGCGAACCCGGCTTCGTTCGGACGCGACCTCCCAGGGGCTCGTTGACGAACACACTCGGGTGCATGCAGGATCGACGGGCGGCGAACGGTCGGATGACGCCATGAGGGCCTTGCTGGACCACATGTCCGCCCCTCCACTTCCCGCCTCAGAAGAGACGCTCAGTGGCGAGCGACAAAGGCAGATCACCTCAACCTTCAGCGACATGGTCGAGGCCCATGCTGAACCCTCGCAAGCACGTCCTTACCTCGACCTCGACCGCCTCGACCTTTGATCAACGGGTCAAGGCACGAAGCGCCTGCAACCTGGTGTCTCGGTCGCTTTGCTCCATGGCGACCAATCCAGCGACGCCCAAGCCTTGGAGGGTGTAACTGGCGACCACCGCTGCATGCTCAAGCCCGATTCGAAGCTCATCTCGGCTGACTGGACCTTCGCCTTTGGACAGGTGGGCCGCGAGGGTCCCTGCGAAACTGTCGCCGCAGCCGGTCGGGTCGACAAGGCCGGGTGAAGGAACGGACGGGACGTGGAGCAATCCGCTCGGGTGGAGGGCGAGCACGCCGTGCTCACCTCGCTTGACGACCAGAATCGCACCCGGTTGCAGTTCGTTGTGCAGCCATTCCGCAGCCCTGACCAGATTCTCATCGTTGGCGAGCATCCGTACTTCGCCGTCGTTGAGGACCACCAAATCCACCTGCTTGAGCACGTCGACGAGCAGCGGACGGGCGATGTCGATCCAGAGGTTCATGGAATC
>DUHU01000191.1:1097-3106 GCA_013330765.1 Candidatus Poseidoniaceae archaeon
GATCCAGAGGTTCATGGAATCAAGCATGCACAAACGGGTCGGCGAACATTGGTTCAGCACTTTGCTCTGAAGGGCAGGATGCAGGTTGGCACAAAACAGAACCTTGGGCGCCACCCAAGAAGGAGGGACTTCCGGGTCAAAGGCTTCGAAGACGTTGAGTTCGGTGTTCAGCGTCGATGCTTCACCCATCGCGCCGCTGTATTCGCCCTGCCAATGGAAGGTACGGCCTTCTGCGGTGACCAGACCTGCAAGGTCGAGCCCCCCGTTGGTCAGCACCTCGCGGTCTTCCTTGCGAAAGTCCTCGCCAACAACGCCGACAACACCGCAGGAGGACCCACTCGCCGTTGAAGCGAGCCCTGCATACGTCGCAGAACCGCCCAACAAGCGTTCGCCCTTGGCTGCTGGTGTCTGAATCGAATCGTAGGCTAGGCTGCCCACCACCACGACGTCCATGCCGGGGCGAGGACCTCGGAATCAAGAACCCTTTTCATCGCCGTCGTTCGGTCACGATGGAGCGGCGCGTCCCTGAGGTGACGTCAATGATTTCGCTGCTGGTCACGGTCCGATGCTCGTCCATGACCACGCCAGGAAGATACCCGTCGCACACCCCTGCTGCGATGAATACCGCGTCCTTGGAGCGGCACAGATCTTCCGCCTCCCAGCGCCGGTCCAGGTCGTCGCCGACCATGGTTGCAGCACGGGCAGCCTCCTCGTCGTTGCGAAGCACGAGGCGCCCTTGGAAGACCCCTCCGAGACCACGGATGGCCGTTGCGGTGATGACGCCTTCAGGAGCTGCTCCAATGCCGAGAAGCAAATCGAAGGGGCCGTCGTCCCGAGCCGCCCAGATGGCCGCGCTGACGTCACCGTCCGACATCAGGTCAAGTTGCGCTCCTGCAGCACGGACGTCGCGAACAAGGTCAGCGTGCCGTTCGCGGTCGAGGGCCACAACACGAACGTCTGCGACCTCGCGGTCGAGGGCGTGCGCGGCTTGTTCGAGGTTCCAAGCCACGTCGCCGTCGAGGTCGACGTGCCCGGCGAGCGCGGGGCCTGCGGCGATTTTGTCCATGTAGCAATCCGGAGCATGCAAAAGGGCCCCGCGAGGTGCTGCAGCCAAGACGGCAATCGAATTGGGAAGGTTGTCGGCACAATTGTTGGTGCACTCAAGCGGATCCACGGCGATATCAAGTTGCAACGCGCCCTCCTGGCCGACGTTGGCCCCAATGGGCTCACCGATGTAGAGCATCGGAGCATCGTCACGCTCGCCTTCTCCGATGGCCACGCGACCGTCGAAGGGAGCGTGGTCGAAGGAGCGGCGCATCGCTTCAACGGCGGCACCGTCTGCAGCGTCTTTGTCACCGAGGCCTCGCCATTCCGCACTGGCCAAGGCCGCCAAATCAACGGCTTCGAGAAGGTGGGGCCAGACGTCACCGACGCGCATGGACCGCGAATGAAGGGCGGGTGATGAACACACCGGAAGAGAACTCAAGCAGCGCCCTTGTGCTTCTCGAGGACCCTTAGACCGTCAATTCGTGCGACAGGGTACTGGCCGTTGCCGTCTTTCTCCAACGACTTGACCATGTCAAAGGCGCACAACAACCCGGCGCTCACACCGGCCAAGGCTTCCATCTCAATGCCGGTTCGGTAGTGTGCTCCGACCTCCACTTCACAGCCAAGCCGTCCGTCTTCGACATGCCAACGGACTTTGCAAGACTCGATGGGTACGGGATGGCAATGAGGGATCAAACGAGGCGTTTCCTTCACCGCTTGAATGGCTGCGATGGTCGACGCTTCGCGGACGTCGCCTTTTGGCACCCTGCCTTCGACGATGGCGAGCAGGGTTTCCGGCCTGAGGGTCACCCAGCCTTCCGCAACAGCACGGCGGGCCACAGCGGGCTTTTGTCCGATGTCAACGATGCCTTCGATTTCAACCGAGTCCTGCTTTCCACGTGGCTCCATGGTCCGTCACCTCCTTCTTCCACAGGGGGGCCTGCTGCTTGAGTTCATCGATG
>DUHU01000100.1 GCA_013330765.1 Candidatus Poseidoniaceae archaeon
GGCCGCATTTGGACGCATTCAAAGCCATCATGCCTGAAGCAAGCGTGGATTTGCCGCCACCTAAGCAGCGGTCACGTCGGGCTGGAACGCCTGCTGCGAGCTGATTCTCGAATCTCTTCGTCCAGTTCGAGGATCCATTCCGGCGTCGACCCTACACCAGGAAGCGAATCGTCCTCGCGTGGGTGAATCCCGGTCAACACCGCGATGATCCACTCGACGCTCCGCCAAAACCGAATCAACTCCAACACAGGATTCATCCAATTCGTGAACGCGCAGTAATGGGTGACCCTTGGCAACCCGTGATGCAAAGCATGGTGCTTCGGCGTCTGAATCAGACGAAGCCCTTGCAGGATACGGATCGCCGGGTGCAATTCCCTTGGCGTTGAATGGGCCCATCGGTGGACGATGTTGACGTTCATGCCCAGCAAGCTGAGGAAGACGAGTTGCCACCCGAAAAAGCCGGCAAGGGTGCCGAACACGAAAATGCCAAGGGAGATCAGTGCCGTGGTGCCCATGGCTTCCCAGAAAGTGATCCGTGTGATATGACGCGGACGATGGTGATGGAGGATGTTCTTCCGAATGGCACCCCCAACAAACGGGGTTGACTCCGAACCGTAGCGGTCTTCCGACCAATGAATGACGCCCGAGATGAAGTCCACAAGGAGGTAGATGCCAATGGCCTGAGCCGCAATGATCCACCATGGCCCAGTAGGGACCAACAGGGATGGGTCGAGCAGCATGTGGAACAATTGGAGACTCAACGGTTTAAGCGAGGTGCCGAAATGCTCCGGTAATGACCTCCTTTTCATGATTCAAAGGAGGATTCAACGGCCTCGACATTAGTTGATTTTCAGGTGCAATGAAACGGTCCTTTATACCGGGAATGCAGATGTTGGGTTGATGTCACAACAGCACGTCATCATCGTCGGTGCAGGTCCAGGCGGCCTCGCAGCAAGTTTGCTCCTCGCGAAAGCCGGCGTCAAGGTCAGCATCTTCGAAAAATCTGACCGCGTCGGAGGTCGGACACGAACCATCGAAAAAGAGGGATTCACCTTTGACTTGGGTCCCACCTTCTTCCACTACACAGAAGTGATTGAGGAGATCTTCCAAGCCATTGGACGTGATGCACACGACGATCTCGACCTTGCTCGACTGGACGTCAATTACCGTCTTGTCTTCGGCCAAGGCGGTGAGCTCGACTGCACCAGCGATCTTGATCTCATGAAGGACCGCATTGAAGCGCTGTCCGGCGCCAAGGACGCGGAAGCCTTCGTCACCTACGTTCAAGAAAACCGAAAGAAGTTGGAACGCTCAAAGTCGTGCCTCCAAGAACCGTGGAACGGACCTGGCGACCTCTTGTCCAAGCGTGCCATGCGAGCAGCAACGGTTCTTCGACCCACGCGAAGCGTGGCCGACGACCTGGGACGCTTGTTCGACGACGAACGGCTTCTCCTGGCCATGTCGTTCCAAACAAAGTACCTCGGAATGTCCCCTTTCAACTGCCCCTCCTTGTTCACCATCCTCGCCTTCCTCGAGTACGAACACGGCATCTTCCACCCCATGGGTGGCCTCGGCAACGTCCCCGTTCGCATGGCAGAGATCGCCAAAGACCTGGGCGTCAACATTCACCTCGGCGAAGCGGTTGACCGCGTGATCACCGAGAAGGGCCGCGCTGTGGGCATTGTCACCGAATCCGGTGAGCACCACGCTGACGCCGTTGTGGTGAACGCCGACTTCGCCAAGGCCATGACCGAGATGGTCCCAAACGCCGACCGACGGCGCTGGACCGACGCCAAGCTCGAGAAGAAGAAGTACTCCTGTTCGACCTTCATGCTGTACCTCGGTGTGGATCGAACGTACGAACACCTCCCGCACCACCAAATCTACGCGTCCAGTTCTTACGTGGAAAACCTCGAGGACATCGAGAACCGTCACGTCGTGACTTGGGATGACCCCTCGGTGTATGTGCAAAACGCTTGCGTCACCGACCCTGACATGGCTCCTGAAGGCTGCTCCACGGTCTACGTGCTCGTCCCGGTGACCCAAATCCACCCCAACGTGAATTGGGCGGACATCAGCGCCGATTACCGCGAGCGCATCCTCGACCAAATCGAAACAAAACTCGGCTACGAAAACATCCGTGACCACATCGTGACCGAGATGATGATGACGCCCGACGACTGGGGCGACTACTGCTACCGTGGTGCAGTGTTCAACCTTGCACACGGCCTGGACCAAATGCTTTGGCGGCGCCCACGCAACCGCTTCGAAGACGTGGACAGCATGTACCTCGTCGGTGGCGGAACCCATCCAGGATCCGGCCTTCCCGTCATCTTCGAAAGCGCGCGCATCTCGAGCAAACTTGTCCTCGACGACCTTGGCATCATCCCCGATTGGAACGGCGTCAGCACATGGTTCGACTCCGTCCGACGCTCCAAGAACGGACGGCGAGCACTCAAGAGTGTGGGCGCCCCCCGCCCGAACAAGGGTGGCGAGCCCACGGCCTGAGGAGTGAACACGAATGTCTCAACTTCGCATGGCACTCGATGCGTGTGAGCGTCGAGCAAAGGAGGCTTCCTCGTCTTTCGTGGCCTCTTTTGGCTCCCTGCCGGCCATGAAGCGGGCGGCGGTCAATGCGGTGTACGCTTACTGCCGATGGGTCGATGACATTGTCGACGGCGATGCGGACGAGCGGCTCTCAATCACGCCCGAAGTCCTCGAATTCAGTAAACAACGAATGAACGAACTGGTGGAAGTGCACGGTCGCCGGCCTTCGGACCCTCAAGACATGGCGCGCTGGAGGTTGGAAGCCCTCTCAGCCATGCGACTTCGGCTTCGTGCCTTTGCCTCCGGTGAAGGACCTGATGACGACGAACACCCCGTCATGCGAGCAATGGCATGGGTCATGTCCACCTACAGCGTCCGCTTGCTCGACCTTGAGACCATCATTGACGGCATGGAGGACGACCTCTTTCCCACCGAGGTACGGAGTTGGGAGGACGTCCGCGCGTATTGCTTCAAGGTGGCTTCCGCCGTTGGGCTTGTGCTCATCGAAATCTATGGTTACGAAGACGCACGTGCCCGCCTGCACGCCATCGATATGGGCATTCAATTGCAGTTGATCAACATCCTTCGTGACGTCCAAGAAGACCTTGGCCGCGGCCGGGTGTACTTGCCGCTTGACGTGCTCGAATCCCACGGTTTAACCAAGGAAGACCTGGCCGATCATCGCATCGAACAAGACCTACGCTGGCGTGCTTTCATCCGAGATTACTGCGAGGCGGTCGAAGGACATCAAACGTCTGCCAAGGACCTCCTTCCTCTGCTGGACCGCCGCGCACGTGCGCAACCGGGCATGATGGTGGAAGCCTACGAGTCCCTTCTCTCCTCAATCGTACGAACCGAGGGCGCGGTGTTCACCCACCGTCCCAAGGTC
>DUHU01000073.1:0-5770 GCA_013330765.1 Candidatus Poseidoniaceae archaeon
ACGTACCATTTCGTTCAAAGATACGCCGTTAACTTGAATCACTTTGTATCTGACTCCGGGTATGTCTCCGTACGAACGACCCATGCGGCCACCGATACCTTCGACCATGACTTCGTCGTGTTCGTCAATGAAGTTGATGGCCCCGTCGCCGGGAGCGAACGCGGTGAGTTTGTTCCCGTTCTTGATGAGGGAGATTTTGACGGCCTTTCGGATCCCGCTGTTGGGCTGCTTGGCTTCGATACCGACCTTTTCGATCACGATACCCTTGGCCTGCGTCGAGCCACCGAGAGGGTCGTGGCGCTCGCGGGTCTTCAGCATCCGCTTCTTGTAGCGTCGATCGGACCAGCGAAACTTCTGCCGATCTTTTGCCATCTTGGCACCAGCAAAGAGTCCCCGACCCACATCATCACCTCATTGAAGCACGTCGCCCACCGACGCCCCCTATATCAAAGCCGCGATGAGGTTGATTGGTCCACATTCGTCCGTGACGTTGAAGCCTTGCCGCCTTGAGGAGCAACCATGGCGTTCAGAGACCACCTCGACGCGGCGGTCACCGTGACCGAACCGGTCAGCCTTGTGCACGGCCTTTGGCGATGGTCGTACGCCAACTCAGGAGCCATGGCGGTGTTCGATTCACTCGTCGAGGCTCCAGGCCACCGGGCCGCGGTCAACATGCTGACCCGGGACCGTTTGTGTGCGGCCATCGGGATCGAACCCGAGGCCTACATCGACACCCTTGGCTGGGCCATGGCCAACCCGCAAGAACCGGTGCTTGTGTCAGAATCCGAGGCCGAGGTCTTCGAAGTTCGACGCAACACGCCGCAACTCAGCACCTTGCCCATCCCCCATCATTGGCCCGAGGACGCTGGACGCTACATGTCCGCTTCCGTGATTGTGGCCGACGACGGCAAGCGACGGAACATCAGTTTCCACCGTCAGCTCCTTCGTGACGACGAGCACCTCGTGGTCCGACTCGTGCCCCGTCACCTCAGGACCATGGTCGATGAAGCTCGGGCAGAAGGACGAGATGTCGACATCGCCATCGTCAACGCTCCTGACCCGGTCGTGCTTCTTGCAGCAGCATCGACCTTTGCGGAATTCCTCGATGAAATGACCGTCGCCGCAGCCCTCCATGAGCGCCTCTACAACCGACCCCTCCGCACGACCACGGCCCCAAACGGCGTGGTGATCCCCGCCGACGCGGAATACGTCATGTGGGGTCGGATCACGCAAGACGACGATTCGGAAGGGCCCTACGTCGACATCACCGGAACGGTCGATGACGTGCGGCAACAACCCGTCATTCACGTCGAAGGCGTAAGCCACAGAAACGACCCCATTTTCCACGCCCTCATTCCCGGAGAAGCAGAGCACAAGACACTCATGGGCTTGCCACGGGCGCCGACCATCAAGGCCGCCGTCAACAAAGTGGTCAATTGCATCGACGTTCACATGTCGGAAGGCGGATGCGGATGGCTTGCCAGCGTCATCAAAATCCGTCGGGAGCATGAGGACGATCCAAAGAAGGCCATCGAAGCGGCCTTCCGCGGGCATCCTTCGATGAAATCCGTCACCGTGGTGGACGAAGACATCGACATCACGGATCCGACGTCCGTGGAATGGGCCATGATGACCCGTTGGCAACCCGATCGGGACACGACCATCATTCGAGACCAGCGCGGTTCCTCGCTGGACCCTTCGCGTTACGAAGACGGTCGGACCTCGAAAGTGGGATTCGACGCCACGGTGCCGTGGGGTGCTGAGCCGAGTGCATTTTCCACGGTGCAACGACCCTGAGGTGCACCCATGGCGGACGATCTTGAGACCCGCCTCCAACATCCACGCCGCCACCTTGGCGACCGCCATTTGGCCCAAGCGCGAAAATTTCTGAAATTGGCAGAACGTGACCCTGAGCGCGCTTTGGGCAATTTGGACTGGGCCGAACAACATGCCCGGCAAGCCCTGCTCTACGATTTTACGCAGGCCGACGCGTGGAGGTTGCTCATCGACCTCAAGCACCGTGTCGAAGACGAAGCCGGTGTTCACGCCGTCTTGGAAGACCTGTTCATCGTGCTGGGGCGGGACCCGGACCGTGCCGCACAATTGAGAGGCGTGACCTTGCTCCCCGTGGCGGCGGAATTGTTGGAAGCCGCCTTCCTGCAAGACCCACTTGATGCAGATGCATGGTGGACGCAGTTGACCGATGGTGCCCACGTGGAAGAAGCGTTGAACGAATTTGCAACTCGGTGCCGTCGCCTTGACTTCACCGACGCGAGGGCTTCCGTGATTTTCGCTCGACGACTCATCCGTGTCCGGACCAAGGACGAGGACTTGTTTGTCGAATTGTCAACGCACCTCCTGGCTCATCGACCACAAAATCACGAGCTCTGGCTCGATCTTGGGCGATTGCATGAAACGCGGGAGCGTTACAATGAGGCATGGCTGTGCTACGACCACGTCCAAACCCTGCGACCTCATATGGATGTCCGAGACCGTTTCCAAGCGCGCCTCAACGCGGGTTTGGACGGGGAGGATCAAGCACCTTGGTCGCCACCCGACGTGGACACACGGCAACGTTTCCTCACCGCCATGATGGACCTCCGCACGAGGATTGCCCCCGCGGTGGAGCGCTTACCGGAACCCGCCCCTGACGAGGAAGTCAAGGCACGTGACCCTGTGTTGGTCAACATCGAATCGCTCCTCGAACAGGGTGAACATGCCCAGGCGTTCTTCCTCGCACGCCGAGCGCTTGCGAGCGGGGAAACGTGGGCCAAAGACCTGCTTGATCGAGCAAGGGCGGGAATGGAGGAGCCGTTGTGATTCGTTTCGTGCTCGCTTGGGCCGTCGAGCAAAACGACCCCTTGTTGCCCCTCGGCCAAGGTGGACGTCTGCTGCTTGTGCGGCATCCAGAACGTGGCTGGGAGTTTCCCGGAGGGCGCATCGAAGAGGGAGAAAGTCCTGAGGAAGCCATGCACAGGGAATTGCTTGAGGAGACCGGTCGGCGAGGAACGGTCATCGCATGGAACACGGATTACTACGAACAAGGTTGGGTCGCCCTCATTCGACTCGAGGCTGGGCAGGAGGCTGTCGACGACGAGCACGTGACGGAAACGAAGTTCTGGGACCACGTCCCCCCATTGGAGACGTGGGATGCAAATGAGTTCTCAGACCTCGGTCATTGGGTCGAGGGCGTGCATCGTGAGTTGAGCCATCCGTTGTGACCAAGCTTCGGCTTGGTCGGATTCAACGTGCTGCATCACCGCGCACAACATCGGATCCTCAACGCCATCGTAGGCCCCGCACAGGTGTTCGATGATGTCCAGGCGTTCGTACCGAGCCGCCAGCAGGGCCACGGCCCGGAGGTCCGGACGTTCTGGGCCGTCAATACGGTCGCCGCACGCTTTCGCGCACCAAGCCAGGACTTTTTCGGCTTCAGAACGGAGGACAGCAGGCACGGGGGCTTGATCTCCAATGTTTCTTGGAGCCGCTTCTTCGACTTGCTTCGTCATTGGATCAGCATCGTCCGAAAGGTGCTCTTCGGCCATGTCGACAAAGGTCGTCCCTGCTTCGATGGCCAACATCCGCTGACCGGCAAGGATGGCGTACGTGTGGGAAATCCAAAGCAAACGAAGGGCGTCGAACATTTGGCCCAAATCCCCGTAAATCCTCCCTGCAGAGAGACGGGAGATGGCGATTGACTCGTTGGCATGACCGGCGGACCGGGACATTTCGCCATAGACTTGGAGCGCCATGACCTGCTCCCCTAACGACAAATGGAAAGCCGCCTTGTTCAAGAGGGTCAAATCATGGTCGCGTGAGGCTTTGCCCACGGATTTCAACCGCGTTTCTGCCCACGTGAGGTCCTCTCGCGCGCCCTCATGGTCTCCTTGTTCAAATCGAAACAGGCCACGTTCCATGCGGACACGCCCTTCGAGCCCGAGATCTCGCGTCTCCTGGGTGGAACAAACAGAGAGCGCAGCCTCGATGACGACTTCGTCCAACGTACCCCGAGCCACACGAATCCGAACCATTTCCAAGACGGCGGATTGGGCCGGAGACAATTGATTCGACCACACATCGACCAAATCCAATTCGCCCATGAAGACCGCCGCCTCGCAGAGGTGCAGCCAATCTTCGACGCCTGCCTCGTCCATCCAGGCCTTGACGTCGTCCAAATCGGCTCCGTTTCTTGCCTTGATAATCACGGATTCCGGACCACGCATCAGCGCATCACCTCCGCACGAGACGTGGAAGCCACGGCCGCAAGAGCTGCGGTCTCAGCCGCCACCCGATCGAGGGCGGAGGTCCAACCGGCAGCGCCATCGTGGCCACCGCCTTCGCCGCCATGGACTTCGGCCAGGCCTTCGAAAAGACGCCCAAGGTGCAAACCTTGGCGGCATGCATTGGCGCGCGCACGGCCCGTCACCCGGGTCTTGCCGTCGCGGTGTCGCACGACAAAGCAAACGTCGGCTCCGGTTCCAAGCAGGAGCGAAGCAAGCCGTCCCTCAAGGGTCCCTGCGCGCGTGGTGATCAATCGCCATGCGCCCGCATCGGTGGTGCTTGCACGCTGCAAGCCTTTCACCAATGCACCATGATCGCTTGAGGTGAGGTCAACATCGCTCTCGATGCGGTCGACCAAAGCACGGTAATCCATGCCCTCGCCCTCCAAAAGGGCCACAGCAGATTGGAACGACGAGGACCCCGCGTGCTTGAAGCGACCCGTATCGGTGATCAATCCAGCCATCAACAAACGTCGTACCGGCAAGGTCAGTGCTTCGGGTTGATGACGACCAAGGTACGCCGTGACGATTTCTGTGGTGGCCGACACGGGCCATCGCAGGCTCAAATCTGCCTCGCCAAGCGTCCATCCGTCGGTGGCGTGGTGGTCCAAAACGCACAAGGGCACACCGTCGGGCAAATCCAAATCGAGTTGGCTTGGTGCAGCTGCGTCGACCACCACGATACCACCGAGGGCCGTGGGCCAAGCCGTTGGACGACTCAACCGGCGAAATGGAGCCTGCTCTTCATCCAACAAGCGCTTGGCCAAACGGCCAAGATGACGGCCACACGCCATGGCCTGGGGCAATGCGGAGGCCAATCCCACGGCAGAAGCCACGGTGTCCATGTCGCCGTTGGCACCACACACCACGGGAACGGCTCCACGTTCACCCGCGGCCTTGAGCCACGAATGAAGTCGATCGAGGTCCGCTTCGGAAGTCGTCACGCAGATCCCTCGAGGTCCTTGCGCATCGTTTCGTAGGCTTCGATGAGCCGGGCTTCGTGTTCTGTGAGACGGGTCAGGTGCTCTTGCAAACGAGCGTGGCTCGTCTTGAGATCGTTCATGAGTCCTTCGCGGTCACCCACCTCGATGAGCACGCCACCGAGGTGACGATGCAAGGCCAGACCTTCCGGTTGGGCTTCGACGGCCGAGATGGTGCCTTCCAACTCGGCCACCTGGTTCCGAACCGTGGCGACTTGCTGGCGCGCAGCTTGGACTTCCCCGACCACGACTTGGAGACGCTCGAGTTCGCTCATGGTCCGACGGAGGGGAGGCCCCTCAAGAACGCCGTGGTCCCGAGACGACTTCATCCGCGGCAATCAGGGACCTCAAGGCGGTGTTCATCACGGCGCGCAGGTCACTGATGCGCGCTTCAGAAAACGCCCATGAAAGGTGGGCACCGTCCACGTGGACGTCGTGTTCCGTGCTCAAGCAGGCCACAAGGGCTCGATGCAAGGCTGGAGCGTTGGCATGAACCGTGAGTGTGGCGGC
>DUHU01000073.1:6095-6367 GCA_013330765.1 Candidatus Poseidoniaceae archaeon
CGGCGCAAGGCGCCGACAGCCGACTCACTCCTCTTCGTCGATCTCGCCGTCGGCGAGGCGGCGCTCGTAATCGAGGGCGGCCTGCTGGGCGATGTAGGCCATGTCGGCCGTGGTCGCGCCGTCGGCATTGCGGCGGACGATGCGAGCGTTGGTGTCAGAGGCGCGGGTGAAGGGTTCCCACACGCCGCCGGCGAAGGTGTAGTCGCACTTGCTGCAGTGCCAGATGCCGGCGGCCTTGCGGCGCACCTTGCGGTACTGGCAGGGGGGGCAGG
>DUHU01000095.1 GCA_013330765.1 Candidatus Poseidoniaceae archaeon
GGCCATGTCGCTGGAGGCTTGAGGAGCCAACACGCCTCGGGGTGTGTTCGGCCGACAGGGGTTGGCCGCCCCTCCTGTTCTGCCGTGGCGGCCTCGAGCAAGTCAAACAACGCATGTGTGCGAGGGGTTTCTTCGATCAGATGCACGTCCGAGAGGTCCCGCCCGGCGAAAGCCAGTGCGGGTTCGGGAACCTGAAGCCCTGGCGGTCCGTCGCCATCGATGCCCGTCGCGATGATGGGCCACACGAGGTTGCAATCGGCCAACCAACGTCGCCCCCGGGCCGACGCGAGAAGGTTTGGAAGCCACTCGGGCACCCAAGGGGCCCACCAACGCCACGGCAGCAGGGTGCATCGACTGATGATCAGGTCGATGTTTGGAGGGGTCTCGGGAGCACCCACCCACCCACGCCACGCTGCCAAACTGGCGTTGTGTGGGCTTTCCACAAAAGGCAAGGCCAAGGCCTCAGGCCAAACCTTTGGCAGCACGGAGTCAAAATGGAGCGGGTCTTGCATCCACGCCGAGACGTCGATGGATGGGGGTGTCTCTTCAGCGCGAAGCACCAGCAACCGACCCGTGCTGGGCACCGAACGTGGCGGCCCGTCCGCTGCGTGCGGCCGCAATTCAGGGCGGTGTTCGAACCGCCGAGCCAATTCAAGCGCATACGTCTCGCGTTCTAGCCATGTCGCCCGCCAAGCATCGTCGCGTAGCCAGGCCTCCGATGCCAGGTCTGCAGCCTGCAACCCGACCCACGTGTCGGGGAGGTGCGAGCCAATCCTTCGCCAGCGACGCCCTCGTTCTTCTGGTGTGGAGGCAATCCATGCGGCCAATGGGTGCTCATGTTCGAGTTCGTCGGCCAGGACATCGTCGCCCTCTGGAAAGGCCGCCAAGGCGCGCCGCAATTCACGTTCAGCTTGGTCGGGCGTTCGTTCGCTTTCGCTCGCGTGGTCCTCTTCCACGATGCCGGTGATCAACTGGTTCGCCGTCCGAGGGATGGCGTCACGCCAGAGCTCTTGTTTGCTGGGCTGATGTTGCTCTCGGGCAAGGCGGAGCCGGGTCACTTCGTTGAGGTGGACCCATTGGTCACCCTCACTCTCCACCAACCAGGTGCCCTGCTTGTGTTCGCGCAATCGCGCATCGCCGGCAACCAGCAACTGGCACCGGCCATCACCGATGATTCGCTTGAGGAGTTTGGCGTCCTTCGCCCCAAGCGTCCATTCGCCTTGGACCGCGACCGCGGCATGCTCCAACACCCATTCCCAAATGGCTCGAGCTCCCTCTGCGTTGGTCCGTGCCAATTCGTGAAAGGTGGTGTTCTCGCTTACCCAGACGGTCGGGCCAAAGGCGGCCAGCGCCGAGTGAGCCACTTCGCTCGGTCGTCCGCGCCTGTTGCCACGAAGCCGGTCCAGCAAACGCTGTGTGCGGCGATCCAGTTCAGCATCGCTCAGGCGGGGATGGCGGTGGCGCATCCAAATTCGAAGGAGAGACTCGGGCCGTTGCGCCATTGATTTGGGACGGGATGAGCGCAGCACGACGAGCCCTTGTTGGCCGGTGATGAGCGCTTCGCGCTTCCACGCTTCTCCAAGTTGGCCGAGGATTGGGGTGGACGGTTTGCACGCAACGTCAGTCCCTCGAATGTTGCCAAGGTTGACGTTGCTACGATTCAAAGCAGCGGGTGCTGTTTCGGTGGGCGGCTCGGCCTCAAACCAAGTGCCTGGGGGCATGGTCCAGCGGTCTTGACCGCTCATGACGCGTGCTCGAACCAAAGCCAGCTTCCTTCCACCTTGGGTCCATGCTCGAATGTCACCCAACGTGAGGTCTGAAGGAGGTGGGTCACAGGGCTCAAGGGTGTCCAGATTGAACCACTGGGGTGCGCTTCGCACGGCACACCACGCACCCCCCCGGTTGTTTCCACTGGAAGAGAAAAGGGGTGCTCCTTCGACTCCAAGCCTCCTGGGTGGGAGCCACAGAAGGTCAGAAGGTACCGTTTCTCCGTAAGCAAGCACCACCAAAGGTCCGTCCCTTGTGAGCAGGACGTTTGTGCCCTCCGAGCGCGGCTCTTTGGTGGCTTCCCTGAGTCTTTCAAGGGCGTCTTCTTGCAGGCGCAAAAGCCCATGAGCGCCCAAATGGTGGGGTGCTCCCCGGACGCCTTGGCGCTCGTCACGGTTCACGAGGCCTTGCTGTCGGAGGGTGCGCAAGGTGGACGAGGTGTGGGACGTGGCCAAGCCGAGACGCTTCGCCAAGGCGGACACCGTGGCGGGTCCGTCGAGCAATTCGTCGAGGATCCGGCGCTGATAGCCGCTGCGGATTCGCGACGTGGCCATGTGCCCCTCTCAACGGAAGCGAACTGGTTTCATTTTATGAAGTACGCGTTTGAGCCGTTTGATGCTTACAAATTGTTACATATTTCCATTGGAAACCGAGGCAGATTCCCCAGCACGCCCCTTTTTGCTTTCATTTTGAACGGATTACGCGTAGTTCCGTGTAACAATGAAACCATTTCAGTCGCTAATATGATATAGGCGTCCGCGTCCCTGTGATTCATGGCCACGGTTGACTGCGGCCGAGGAGACTGAGAGCATGAAGACCGTCCGCATCCGAGAGAAGATCAAGAAATTCCTGGGCGACCGC
>DUHU01000264.1 GCA_013330765.1 Candidatus Poseidoniaceae archaeon
TCAAACCTTCAAGGTCCCCAACCCTGAAACAGACCTGCTGCACGCCTGGCCCTCGTCCCTCAAGAAAGCGCCCAATCGGAGTATTCGGGCCGGTGGGTTCGAGCAACTCGATTTTCGTAGCAGGACGGTCGGCTTGATCGTTGGTTGAAAAAAAACGTGTGGCCACGCCTTGGTCTTCGACGATTTCGTCATGGTTTCCTTGCACGAGGCCTATCAATCGCCAAAACGGTGAAGCATCGTCCAAGTGGGGCGTTGCGATCCCGATGTGATCCAAAGTGATTGGTCCGAAATCCATGAAATCCCTCAAAATCCGCTGGGCGGCGTGTATTCTCCAAACACATCCCGGAGCACACCACAAATTTCCCCGACCGTACCTTCTGCACGAACGGCTTCGAGCACGAGGGGCATCAGGTTGTCCGATGATCTTGCGCCGATTGCCAGGGCTTCAAGGGCGTCTTCAACCCTCGAAGCTTCTCGACTCTCTCGCACATGCTTCAAACGGGATTCTTGGGCTCTTGCCAAGTCTGCGTCGATGGTCTGGACGGGTGGAGATGTGGATTCGTCCATCGTGTGAACGTTGACACCAACGATGTGGCGTTCATTTGTTTCAAGGGAGCGCTGATGGGCGAAGGCAGCCTTGTGAATTTCTCGTTGTTGGTAACCGGCTTCGACCGCTTTGAGCGCCCCCCCTTTGCTTGCGATTTTATCCAGTTCCATGCGGACTTCTTCGATCATCAACGACGTCAAACGTTCAACATGGTAGGACCCCCCAAGCGGATCCACGACGTCCGCAGCCCCCGATTCTTCGGCAATAATCTGCTGTGTTCGGAGCGCAACGGTGGCCGAGGATTCCGTAGGGAGTCCCAACGCCTCGTCGTATGAATTGGTGTGGAGCGATTGGGTCCCGCCGCAGACGGCCGCCAAGGCTTGGATGGTGACCCGAGCGATGTTGTTCAACGGCTGCTGAGCGGTCAAAGACACGCCCGCGACCTGGGTGTGGAAACGCAGCATAGAGGATTTTGGATGCTTGGGGCTGTACCGTTCGGTCATCAGATCATGCCAGAGGACCCGTGCGGCCCGGAACTTTGCCACCTCCTCAAAGAAATCGTTGTGGCAGTTGAAGAAGAAGGAAAGACGTGGTGCGAAGGCATCCACGTCCAACCCACGGGCGATGGCGTCATCGACGTACTGCAGCGCATTGGCAAGCGTAAAGGAGAGTTCCTGTGCCGCGGTGGACCCCGCTTCCCTGATGTGATAACCTGAGATGCTGATGGTGTTCCAGCGGGGGACCTGCTCTGCGCAGTATTCGAAGATGTCCGAAATCAAACGCATGCTTGGTTCCGGGGGGAAGATGTAGGTCCCTCGCGCAATGTATTCCTTGAGGATGTCATTTTGAATGGTTCCAGAAATGGATTCAGCCGGTACGCCTTGTTCCTCGGCAACGACGATGTACATGGCGAGGAGCACGATTGCGGGTGCGTTGATGGTCATCGATGTTGAGACCTTGTCCAACGGGATCTCGGACAGCAGTTCACGCATGTCCTCGAGCGTTGAGATGGAGACTCCGACCCTCCCCACCTCGCCCATCGAAAGTGGATCGTCTGCGTCGAGTCCAAGTTGCGTGGGTAAATCGAATGCAACCGAGAGTCCCTTTTGTCCGCGGTCCAAGAGGAGCCTGAAACGCTCGTTTGTTGCGGCGGCCGATGAGAAACCCGCATATTGACGCATGGTCCAGCGGCGTTGAGTGTACATCGTTCGATGGATGCCTCGTGCGTACGGAGCTTCTCCTGGCGCTCCCAAGCCGTGGTGCTCTTCTGGCACGCTCGAAGGCGTGCTGAACAATTCCAAAGGCAACCCGCCTAGGGTGTGGCCGATTGGCTCCTCCATGCACTTCAGGGGGCCGATGCGCCCCTTGAACCCTCGTCCCCCTCAGTGGGTGACGCCGCCTTTGCCATGGACGTGTCCGTGCGACACTTCAGACTCCTCTGCGGCACGAAGCTCAACGACTTCGACGGAGAACGTGAGGCTCTTGCCTGCCAATTTGTGATTGAAATCAGCAGAGATGGTTTGTTCATCAACCGACAAGATGGTGAATGGTCGTGGGCCATCGATCATGTCCGCTACCAGCGTCATTCCGACTTCAAGCGGAACTTGAGCTTCAACCGCGGCAAAATCGCTCCTTGGGAAAGTGGTGACATTTTCTTCTTGACGTTCACCATATGCTCGCTCTGCTTCGAGTGTGAAAGTACGTCGCTCGCCGACTTTTGCACCGATCATCTCCTCCTCGAATCCTGTGATCATCTGACGATGTCCGACGAGGAACACCAATGGGTCACGCCCTTCACTGGTGTCGAAGACCTCACCTGTTTCGGGGAGTGTTCCAGTGTAGTGTACGGTGGCGACGGCGTTGTTCTGAACGGTGTCCATGGTGTCATCTCCTTGTTTCCAAGCGCCGGAGGAAACGTTGCAAATCAGCGGCAACGGTCGCGGGGAGGATGCCCTCGGCTTCCTTGGATTCAATGTACTCGAGAGCTGCTTCGTACGAAATTCGCTCTCCTTTGGCCCAGATTTGACCAAGGAGGTTTGAGCGATGCTCTTCCGGAACGCCTGGGTCGGCCAGCATGTCGCGTGCCGCATACTTGTACTCCAAGTACTTCTGGCGATTGAGTTTCTTGACCTGCTTTTG
>DUHU01000160.1 GCA_013330765.1 Candidatus Poseidoniaceae archaeon
ATTGTCGTGATGCGCGCCTCGATGAAGCAGTACGAGAAGGTCGAGGATGAAAACAAGAAGAACAGTTTGACCTCTCGATCGCTTTACATTGGCTTCCTTGGGAAGGTCATTGGCAACATGATGCTCTTCGTCATCATGTTCCTCGTCATTCCAGCGCTCCATGGAGGTACATCACCTTCGTTGGGTGATGCGCTCGTTGACGGACTTGACCCGAATCCGTCGCTGGCTCAAATCATCTCAGATTACTGTTGGATGTTGATCCCCTACCTGATGGTGCTTCCTTTCGCCTTTGAAGGCATGATGTTCGCCCATGCGTCGATGAAGGACACCGTCCTTGGCATCGATTCGAAATTGCGACGTACCTTCAGGAACTCGATGTTCACTGGTTTGGGTGCATTCTTCTTCATCATCGGGAGCGAAGTCATGGAGTCCATCATGGGGTACGGCATCTTTGGTGGTGTGCTTCTCGGTTCAAGCGTCATGTTGGTCCGAAAACCCATCATCAACACCCTGGACAAGATGAGCGCCAAGATCATCCCTTCGACGTACACCGAAACGGAAACCGCTTACCTCAAGGCCTACTCAGCGGCAGGGGTTGACGGAAAGATCAGCGACTCCGAGCGTGGCATCCTCAACATGACCGCTGAGGCCCTTGGCATCACGGTTGAACGGACAACAGAGCTGGAGGCCATGTTCAATTTGACCGTCGAGGAAGAAGCCTCCAACCCGCCAGCCGAGCCGCAGGTCGTGCAACAGTGGACCGATGAACATGGATACACGTGGAGGGCCATGGACGACGGAACCACCCTTTGGTGGACCGGAACGGATTGGAAAAAGTACTGACCACCTTGCAGATCATCCAAGTTCAGCAATTTGTTCATTGCTTGATATCTACACCGTATTTCTTCGCAAAGTCGAGAATGTTCTGGTTTATGCCATAGACGTTGCCAAGCAAGGTGACTTTCTTCGCACCACTGACCAATGTGTAGGTGTGAATATCACGGTCTTTATTGATGCTGTACGTGATGTATGAATCTTGGTTGAGTGTCATTGTTTGGCAACGAACGATCTCATTGTTTTGAGAATTATAATCCACCAGAGTATTGATCGATGAAATGTAAACTTGAGACACTGAGAGGTTGACGTCCTCAGAAAACGGGGGTTTCAATAGTACTACTGGCAAGACGATGAACAATCCTAGGATCGAAATTGGCAAAGTACCAACCCATCCTCCTTCGAACATGAATCCAAAAATAATCCCGAGTAAAATCAATGCTGAGCCTGTGAAAATTCGCATCAGTTTTTGGCCGACAGTGATGACTTTTTTCGTGCTGTATACTACAAAATCAGGTTCGATCTTCCGAGATTCTATTTGATGAGCAAATTCGCTGCATTGGATTGCATTCTGAGGTCGAATCATGCGAACAAACCACGCTTTCTTGTCATGAGTATAACCTTTGACCCGACCTGAATCCCTCCCCGATCCATGCGTGGGGCGCGATGTGGTGAACACGAATCCACCTCCTGCGAGCGAACTCCAACCATGAGGTCATCATCGGCATCCTGAAGACAGGGATGGATGTGGTTGACCTGTGTCGAGAATCAACGACATCTCCGACTCCGGCAGCGACCTGCTGCTGGTCGTGGAAGCACAAGGGCCACTGGGTGGGGCCCCCATCGTGCTCTTTTCCATCCTGCTTTTGCTCCAAGGCCACAGGCGTTTGCCCGTGACCGCCTTTGCCATTGGCGCCGTCGCGGGCTATGTCTTGGCGCCCAACCTCCTCGGTCTGATCGAGTCTGCGGGCGTCGAATCCCCACTCCCGGTGGCCCAAGGCCAACTGGTCTGTGCGGGAATCATCGGGGTCATCATGGTCTCCGTGGCGCAAGCCAGCCTGCGCATGATGGCTGGGTTGCTGGCGTTCATTGGCATCACCGCAGGCGTTCAAGCCCTGTACGTACGGGGCATCGACATCGAGCAAGGTGAATTCATTCCCGTCATCGCCGCCTTGGCCACATGGTACTTCACGCGCTCCGTGAGGAAATTGTTGCCGACGATCGCGGCGGCATCGGTTGGTTCGGTTGGTTTGCTGGTCGGCGTGTTCATTCTTCTTGGCTTGCCGGTGTTGACGCTCCATCCCGGCGCATCCACGACGGTGTGGTTTGCCATTCCGATTGGAGGATTGAGTTTCGTGTACCAACATCGAGCCGCAAAGAAGCGTGCTCAAAAGAAGGAGCTTGAAGGCCTGATGAAGGACCCCTCGATGAAGAACCTCAGCGATGCACAAAAACGGGAACGGGCCCTTGAAGTCCAGCAACGGCTCAAAGCGGGGCGAAACCCCAGCGGAGGCGGAAAGGTTGGTGGTCGAGGTTCAGGCACCGTTCGACGGCGCCGTGACCCGCTTGAGCAATACCTGACGCCCTACGGCAAGTCCGTTCTGGACCGTCAAGCCATCGAAGGCTCCCGCAGGCACCGACGGCAGCGTTCAAGTCCAACCTCTTTCTCAGACGACGCGTGACGCTCGCGCAATCGAGCCTCAGGTGAGCCCCATGCGTACACTGGCGATGCTTCTGACCGCGATGATGCTGACCTTGCCGTTGGCAGGATGCTTGGGCGCGGAAGAAGAAGCACCCGAGGCCCCGACCTCCACGGTGTGGGATTTTGAACGTCCCGAACTGACATGGTACCACCTTCCGGATGCCGTGGACGCCTGGGGCAACGACTCCATGGTCTTCGAAGGCCGCAACGCGCCCTTCCATGCCATGGGCACCTACTACGGCATCGGCATGTCCACCTTCGAGC
>DUHU01000063.1 GCA_013330765.1 Candidatus Poseidoniaceae archaeon
TGACTTCTCCCGGGACTGGACGATGCTGTGCCTCTTCCATGGACGAACCGAGAAGCAACACGGTCGCCGTCTCGTCCTCGATGAAGGTCACGGTGAGGGTCATTTCGGTTGCCGCCTCAGGCAGGATGGTGAAATGCAATCCGCCAGTACCGTTGGCTTGCACGCTTCCCGCTTCATCGGACACTTCGGCGTGGCAGCTGCCGCAGGAGGTGACGAAGAGACCCCGCTGTTCAGCGTCGAGGCTCAAGTTGCCCGACCACGTGGAGCCCGCCTCACCGGTCACGACGAGAACGGCCTCGTCATGGACGGCGTGCAACGTATCGGCCGAGACCGTCGCAAGCGACATGCTGCACATCAGAAGGGCGAGCAGCGCGGCCGCTCCTCGCTTCGCCATGGACGTGGGGTTCGCCAACATCGTTTGAAGCCCTCGTCTTTGCACCGCTTTGAAGTGGAGGTCCTGCTGCCGAACGGCATGGACGGCGTGCTCGGGCGAACCGTCCAGTCTCGAGATCGGTTTGCGCGAAGTTGGGGCCTCGGAGACCGGTCCTCACCTGAAGCGCGGACGCCAGCGC
This sequence comes from Candidatus Poseidoniaceae archaeon, assembly GCA_013330765.1. Taxonomy (GTDB): domain Archaea; phylum Thermoplasmatota; class Poseidoniia; order Poseidoniales; family Poseidoniaceae; genus MGIIa-L3; species MGIIa-L3 sp12206u. The sequence goes on from DUHU01000063.1 coordinate 573, forward strand.
TCGTGTTGCTTGAGGGGGATCCCTCGACCGACGTGTCTCTGGCACCTTTCCAAGCCCAGACCACGCGTACGCTTCCTGCCACGCTGACCCTCACGTCCCGCGGGTGTTTCGAGGTCCCGGGCTTTGACGCGCCGGGCCCGGCATGGTCGGTGGGTCTGGGGCACGTCCTCCCCCCCGAGATGGAGGAGGCCGATGCAGGTGAAGCCGCGGGAACAGGCCCCCTTCTTCCGGTTTCATGGCAGCGAATGATGCACGATCCCGCGTTGATGGACACGGAACTTGCCCCACAGGTGGTGGTGCTCACCGATGCTTTGGCCCTCACGAGCAATCCGCGACGTTTCATCGATGCACTCGTGGCCATAAAACGCCGATTTCCAGGCGCGCTGCTTTGGGCGCCGGGCATCGGAGGCCCGGACAACCTCGCGCTTCTCACATGGATGGGTGTGGATTTGTTCGACCTCGCTCGTTCGCGACAGGCCGCAGCATCCGGCATGCTGCTTGACCGCGGTGGTCCTCGGACACCTGCAGTGGACCTCGGAGAGTCCTCGGACATTGACCGTCAACTGATGGCGTGGCGTTCAGCGCTGTCCGAGGTGCGGGAGCACCTCGTTGCAGGAACGCTTCGGCAGGTCGTTGACCGACAAGCCTTGGTCGCACCTTCGACGGTGGCTCAACTTCGCCATCATGACGAGGCATGCGCCGGACAACAGGGTCTCTTGGAGCGTCACGTGCCGCGTGGACGTCGCCTCATGTGCATGGCTGAAACCAGCCTCCACGAACCCGCGATCAACGATTGGGTGCAGTGGATGAACACGGAGTATCGAGCACCCCAAGGCCTCGACCGGTTGCTGGTGTTGCTGCCTTGTTCGGCCCGGAAACCCTACCGTTCATCGAAATCCCACCGGCGCTTCATCGAGGCCATCGGGACCAACGCCGTTCACGAGGTGATGGTGACGTCCCCTCTTGGTTTGGTCCCGCGGGATTTGGAACAGACCTGGCCGGCTCAGCATTACGATTTGGCGGTGACGGGTCGTTGGAGCGCCGACGAGGTGAACCGAATCGGGGGCATGCTGTCCTCGCTCATCGAGAAGCACGATTATCAGTGCATCGTGGACCATTCCGGATTGACCTTGCCCGAAGCATGTTACCAGGGCTTGCCGCGTGTGGACACACGGCAAGGCGAATCCGCCGGTTCTCGCTCAGCCCTCGAACGGCTCGGAGATGCCGTTCGCGAAGCCGTTCGAACCCACGGCGCTCGTCGCCGTTCTCGGGACGCTTTGCACATGGACGAGTGGAAGAGCGCCTCCCGCCGTTTGCTTGGCGGTGACGGGTGGCTGGATGGAGCCGAAGTACGCGGTCGCCCCCCTCGTTTCCGCATCATGAATGGTGCGGACCAAATCGGTCAATGGTCCCCGGACCGGGGCGGATTTGCATTGTCGAAGGCCTCCGTCCTTCTTCTCGCCGAAGGGGCCTCACTCCCCCGGGTTCATCTCGTCGCAGGTGTGGCTTGGAAAGGGGACCTTCACGTCGGCATCGTCGAACGCCTTGACGGCGATGTTCGTGTGGGTTCGGATCTTCTTGTCTTGCAAGACGGAAATCCGGTGGGACTCGCTCGCGCCCTCGCGCCTGGATGGGAGTGGGCGGGCACACCGGGTCGGCTTGCCAAAGCACATCAGCGTCTCTGAGACCGAAGGCCCGCGGCGATGCGGTTAAGAGGGGAGAGCAGGTCGCCGGACCGTTCGGAGGCCCATGCATGGCAAGGATGTACTCGTCCCGCAAAGGTGTCAGTGGCTCAAAGCGGCCTCACTTGACTGAAGCTCCCGCATGGTCCAACACGGACAAGGCAGCCGTTGAGGCCCTCATCGTGGACTATGCCAAGGCCGGGCACACGACCGCTCAAATCGGCACCCTCCTTCGTGACCGCCACGCGGTCCCCAACGCTCGCCTCGTCCTCGGCCGCCGCATCGGCGCGTTGCTCGCTGAGGCTGACCTGACCGGTACCTACCCTGAAGACATGATGAACCTCATGCGCCGCGCTGCCGGCCTGATCGACCACATGGGAAGCAACCACAAGGACTTGCACAACCGCCGTGCACTCGAACTCACAGAGGCGAAGATCCGCCGGCTTGCCAGCTACTACGTTGGCGAGGGCCGCCTTCCTTCCGACTGGCGCTACAAGCGTGACCAACTCCGCCTCATGGTGGAGTGAACGCTGGCGCAGGTTGATGTGTCACCGCTGCTGAGGCGGGACGATGTCACCCTTGGCTTCCATCGACGGTCTCACCGAGGCCGCGGCGTGGGCCCACGACGTGGCTTCATCCCTGACCGGCGGCAACAAGGTGGTGCTCGACGGAGCCGCCGACCTCAACGTCGTGCTTGGTTTGGTCCAACTCGAAGCCGCACTGTTGGATCGAGGGCTTCCTTATCGAAGGGCGCTGTCGTCTTCCACCCACTTCGTCCCTGCATCCGAGCGACCGGACCCTGACGTTGCGGCGGGGGAAATTCGCTGCGTGGTGGTTGACGAGGTTGACGCTCATCCCTCCCTTCCTCCACCCGAGGGGTCCCTGCATCGCTTTGTTCCGGTGGGCGCCTCCGTTGAGCTTGGGCGGGACCAACGGTCCAGAACAGGGGCGTTGAGTCCAGCGTTGCTTTGCGCCTTGGTGGCCGAACATCTGGCTCCTGCAGGGCCGAGGGTCCGGCGTGTGCGCCCTTGGGCATTGTTGGCTCAGTGGGGTCGTGGAGCCCTCGACGCAAGTTACGATCCTTGGTACACGGTCCTCCGCGATCATCTCTGTGAGGAAGGTACGCTGCGTGTGGCCAGCCTTGCCGATGTCGAGACCATGCCAAGCACGCTGCCAGAGGGGCTTTCTCCTTCGCTCTTGAATCGCCTTCGACGGGCTTGGCCCCGCATGGATCACGAATCACGGGCTCGTGGTTTTTCAGAAGCGGTGCTGCCTGCACTTCGACACACGAACATCGCCTCTGCCCGTTTGGAAGAGATGGTATGGCACCGACCGGTGCTCCCAGGTCAACCCCTCGACGTGCTGGAACAAGCCGCACGTCTTGCCGAGGAGGCCCCGGCCGACGGTGCACAGGGCCGGCTTGTCATGAGCCGTAGGATGGATGCATTGTTGACCTCCGGGGCTTTGGTTGAATTGAATTGAAGCACCAATGCCTTCAAGGAACGCGCTCCTATGGCATGGCATGGCCATCGAGCGTTTGTTGACCGGCGGCATCCGTGACCAAATCCAGGACTTGATGGCGACGGAGGACCTCGTCCTCGAAACCTTTCGCGACTTGGTCAAGGACGAACTCAAAGCCCACATTCGCAACGTCATCGACGACGATCCTGAACTCAAGGCAGAAATCAAGGACGCCGTCGGCTATTATTTCCAAGCTAAGGCGCGTTCGGTCTATGCCGAACTCAAAGCGAGCCGCGCCGCGACGCGCCTCGGCTTGCGCATGCTCCCCGACGAGCTGCAGGGCGAAATCGGCACCGCACTCGTCGGACTCTTTGAGAAAGAACTTGGAACCCTCCTTGAGCGTGCTCTCTGAGGTGATTGGGTGCGGCAAGTCCTCGTGGCCCTGTTGATGTTGGCCCCGTTGGTCTTCGTCCCGACGGCCACCGCCACCGAGGGCCGTTCTGACTCCGACATCATTTGCTGCACCGCGTCCGACCTCGAGTTGTTCATGTTGGGTTCGGCCGACAGCGGCACCATGAGCCCCTTTGAGGGTCGTTTGGCGGATGAACCTGAAAGTGCCATCATTGCCAACGCCGTCACGTCCGAAGAAGTGGTGGCCACATGGAGGCTGCAAGACCTCTACGCAGGGACGCTACCCGACAGCACCTGGTCGATCAGTTTGCCGGTCTTGCTCGAGAACGCCGGTGGGGCGCAGGTGAACTTCTCCGTCGAGGTCGCCATCGGGTCCAACGTCTATGTCGGGGAACTTCCCGCTCCCTCCACTTTTGTTGGTCAGGGGGAGAGCACGATCAGTTTCGACATTCCCATCGAAGAGAGCAACGTTGGCGACGGTTGGGACCTCGAAATCGTCCTCTTAGCCCGTAGTGTTGTGTTTTCTGTGCCGGAAATTGGCTCACAACTTTCTGTCCTTTGGGGCGCAGACGATGCGAAAGCGTCCATCAGTGGAGAAATGTCTGCCGTGGAAATACGCCTCCTTGACGTGGAAATCGAAGGTGCAGACGCCTACATTGGCATCGTGCTTTCCTCGCCCTTTGGAACGGACCTGTTGGCGTTCAGTGAAGACTTCGCGCTTCGTCTTGACGGAACGGTGGTCTCGGGCGACCCCGTAGAAACGCAATCCGCCGA
>DUHU01000005.1:0-1880 GCA_013330765.1 Candidatus Poseidoniaceae archaeon
TCGGGGCGTGGATTTACGATGGCTACGATGATTTCCTGTTTATGATTGAATACCAGAGTCAAGGAAAAAACGTCCTCGCTGAAGACGTCGAGTGGACGCTGTGGTGCGTGGAGGACGGCGACACCTTGCACTACCGGAGCGGCACCGTCGACAACTGGCCCTTCCAGACCTTTTCCATATGGGAGGTCGGCACCGAACCAAGCGATACGGTGACAGAACTGGAGTCTGGTGCTCGCTACTTCTTCGGCATCGACGGTGGCACAAACACAAATACCGGTGGGGATGAATGCGGCCCTATTTTCCTCCACGAGGAAGGCATCTCGGCCACGATGACCATCAGCCTTCCAGACGGCGGTTACAACACCCAAATTCTCGAGATTGGACGCTTCGAAGTGGGCGCACCCGTCATCTGAACACCGCCGCGCCACAACGACGGCATAGAGCGCGGCGGAAGGCGGCGCAGCGTCAACGCCACCGTCACTCTTCTTCGGCCTTTGTGTGCTCTGCAATCATGCTTGTGATCATGGCGTCCTTCTCGGCCGCCAATTTCTTCCGATGCTCCCGTTGTTCGTTCGCACGGTGCATCAAGGCCAGCACAACCACGGCGGCCCAGAAGAGCAAGCACATGGTGAACAAATTCGGGCCGTCATCGGCAGGCGGTGGAACGACGGTCTCGCCCGAGTTGTTCACACAGGCACCGTTCACCAACTCGAAATCAGGTCCAGGGTATTCCGTCGCATCCAGCGGATCGCTGCCGCACGCGGCTTCGATGGTGTCGTTCCAACCGTCGTTGTCGTCATCGATGTCGCCGCGCATCGAACCAAATCCGTCAGGGTCGTTGTCCGCAAGACCGTCCCCGTCCGAGTCAGCGGCGAAGAGCAAGTCCAACTCGACCACAATGTTGCGACCGTAGCCCACTTCCCGGACGGCAACAGTGTGTTGCGACTCAAGACCGGTTTCCTCGATGGACGACACGGACCCGCTGATGCTCCCGTCCGTGGTGTTGAACACCAGACCGTCAGGAAGCGGCGGCGAGATGCTCCAGCCTTCGACCTCGGCGTTGATCACCAACGCCTCAAACCGAACCGGGAGGCCGATGACGACGATGCCAGAAGCCGAATCGGTGAGGTTGGTGTACGTCACCTCGGGTTGGACCAAGGCATCACAGAGCCCGTCGCCGTCGACGTCCACCGGTACGGACGTGGCGTTGAGTGGGTCAGAGGAGCACGCAAGCTCGTCAAGTGAGGACCATCCGTCGCCGTCCGGGTCCGCTTCGAGGGCGTCGCAGAGGCCGTCGCCGTCGGTGTCCACCGGCACGTCGGAGGCGTCGGTGGGATCATGGCCGCAGATCAGTTCCTCGGCGTCGTCCCATCCGTCCGCATCGGTGTCAACCACCAGAGGATTCGTGCCAGGATTGCCCGGTCCAAGGTAGATCCCAGTGTCGGTTTCAAGCACGTCAAGCAATCCGTCGTTGTCGTCATCAAGGTCTTCGACGAGCGCACCGATGTAACCTTCAGGAAGCGTGTCTGGCATGCCGTCATCGTCGGTGTCCAGCAGCACGATGATGGTCAGGTTCCACGGCACCGCGACGCCGGTGGCGTTGGTCCACACCGTCCACGTCATGGCATCCGCAGGCGTGGTCGGTGTCCCGCTCAAGCGTCCGATCATCGTGTTGAACACGAGACCGTCTGGAGCATCGGGCGTCAACGCCCACGTGTCAACGCTGCCGTAGAGCACAAACGGCTGCCACGACGGCATCGCGTCGCCGGCCAACAGGACGAGTTCTTCCACGTAGAGCAGGCTTGGCGTTTGGCTGATGACCTCGAGGCTGAAGGTGGCGGAGGTCGAGCCACCGCTGTTGTTGGCCCAGACCGTGTAGG
>DUHU01000005.1:2184-2486 GCA_013330765.1 Candidatus Poseidoniaceae archaeon
TTGTTGGCCCAGACCGTGTAGGTGCGGTTGCTCCAGACCTCTTCGGCCATGCCCCACACCGTGCCGTTGGAGGTGCTGAAGAACAGGCCCTGCGGCAATGGGTCGCTCAGGACCCACGAGGTGATGTCGCCCGGTCCTACGAGGGTTGCCTGGAGTGGCAGGTCTGTGCTGGTTTCCATCACCACGAGGGCCAGGTGCTCCGCCGTGTAGGACAGCGTTGGCAGTTGGTCAACGACGGAGAAGGTCACCGTCGCCGTCGTTGATCCCCCGCTGTTGGTGGCCGTGACGGTGTAGGTGGTGAC
>DUHU01000005.1:2815-2956 GCA_013330765.1 Candidatus Poseidoniaceae archaeon
GGCCACAACTCCGTGGGCGTGCCCCAGAAGGTGCCGTTTTGGGCACCGAAGTGGACGCCAAACGGAAGGGCTTGAGCAATGGACCACTGCGTGATTTCGCCAGAACCAACCAAGGACGGCGCCAGTGGCAGGTCTGCGTGC
>DUHU01000139.1 GCA_013330765.1 Candidatus Poseidoniaceae archaeon
CCTCATTCGCGTCCGATTGACGCTTACAATCGGCGACCGCTCCCGTCCTGACCACATGGTTTGCGCGCCGGACACCGCCTTCAAGGCTGGAACGACGATCGACCATGGCGGACGAACCTGGATCCTTCGGGCCATTCATACCGGACGGGCTCGCACCCTCAAGGGGACGGTTCAGGCAAACCGGATCGTCCGAATGTACCTCCATCAGCCACCCGCCCCGGAACCCATCCGCCCAATGAGCGGGCGAGAGCGACGTCAAGCTTGGAAGGAAGGGCGCCTTGGGTTCAATCCAAACCCCATCGAACCAAGGCCCGCCGACGATCACGGACGGCGCAGAGGCCGCCGATGATCAAGGCCGATTGGTCCACGGCATCAGGAAGGCCTTCGCCACCTGAGCGCCGACCGTCGGGTTCTCTTTCAAACGACGGATGCTGTATTCGTACCACTTTTCTCCATAGGGGATGTACACCCGTGTGCGGTGTCCCTGCTCACGCAAACCACGACGGAGCGGTCCTCGAACACCGAGCAACATCTGGAACTCATACCCAGGGCCTTTGCCTTGACGATGAGGCGGTGAAGGGTCGCGTGGGTCGTGACCCTCCTCGTTGGTCCAGCCGCCGTCCTTCAATGCCGTCAGTGATGCATCGATAACCGCGTCATCGTGGGAGGCGATGGCCACGTATGCTCCACGTTCAAGGCCACGAACCACGCATGCAACGGTGGCCTCGGTGATGGCCTTGCGAGCGGTATGAGCGATGGAATCAGGCTCGAGATAAATCCCCTTGCAGATCCGGTGGTCGGCCGCCGGCCCCAGTTGCTCAGACATGCGGTCGATGTCGTCCAAGGTCCTGTGCAAACGGCCTTGCAGGACAGTACCCACGTTGGTCAAACCCTCCGCGTGTAACGTGTGGACGGCATCGATGGTCGCGTCCGTGACGCGATGATCTTCCATGTCGAGGCGTACGAACATGTCGTGTTCTGCAGCTTCCTTCACCAATCGGCGAATGTTTTCCAAGCCGGTCTCATGGTCGATCAAAAGTCCGAACGCCGTGGGTTTGATGGACAGATTGGCATCAAACCCGTGCGCCAAAATTTGAGCCATCACGCGTCGGTACTCCTCAAGGAAGAAAGTCGCTTCGTCCAGCGTGGTGATCTCTTCACCAAGGACGTCAACGGTGAAACATGCCCCTTGTTCGGTGAGCCGGTGCATCACGCGCACAGCATCGTCCAACGATGCCCCTGCGACATACCTGCGAGAGATGTAGCGAACAAACCAACGGGGCATGACGCCCGTCATGGCGACAATGGCCCGAGAGAAGGGGCCTGCTTTCGCCATGGTGCCGGGTTGAGCCGACGCTTCTTGACGCTTCCTCGCGACTCATGAACCCTCAAGCAGGCCACGGTGCGTTGCGGAGTCGACCACGTCCACGCCGCGAGCCTGAAGATGGTCGTACAAGGCCCTCCGCTCCCAGCCACGGAAGGACTTGCGGTCGAGGCTGACCACTGCCACTCTTCCGGGATGCGCCGACATGCTGGCGTCGAGCGCAACGTCCACCGCATGCGACCACCTCCCGACCACCTGCTCCGAAGCATCGCGCGTGAACGGCATGGAATGATTGGCCAGCATGTGGCCGAGAAGGGCGTCCTCCTCGGCTGCCATTTGGTTGGCCCGAGGGGCGTAATGACCTCCGCCAAAGGTCACCAGAACAGGCACGTGAGGCGAGGAATCAGGATGCGTTTGGCCCGTCAATTCACACTCAAGGAGTCCGAGGATCACGTCCGCCCACACCTCTGCTGCTCCGGCATGGGCCCACGTCGCTTTGCTCGAGCCGACTTCGAGGAATGCAGCAGGTGCATCAAGCCATGGACCATGGTGTGTCACCTCCAGGCTGACCTCAAACTCGGGAATGCGCTGGTCTTGTGCGTGAGCCAGCAAGGCCCGCCAGATTCGTGCGAGGCGAGGTGAAGGTGGTGGAGCAGCTCCGGCACGACCACCGAACGGTGGTGCTTCAGACGGCTCCACATGCGGGACACCAATCGGGTGGACCGTCAAGCAAGGACGGCCACTCGCGGCGGCATGCTTGGACAGGAACAGCACGTCGTCGACGGCTTCACCGGTGGAGGCCGTCCAGCGCTGATCGAGGTGGTCTTGGTCGAGATGGTGCCCGGGTCGGCACCAAAGACGGACGCTTCCTTTTCGGTACGTCGGAGCACCCTCGACGGGCTCTGATTCGTCGAACACAACGCGATTGAGCAGCGCCGAAGCCATGCTTGCAGAAGCCTCGTCGCCCTCGCAGGCGACAAGCAAGACGACACGGCTCATGGTTGACGCCAAACGCTTCACCTAGACCTGCCTTGTGGCGAAGGTCCTTGAGCAGGCGACGAAAGCAGACGTCGTGCAGCCTTGCCCTTTTCCCCCCGCGTGGATCCTCCCGTACGAAGGAGGATTGCTCCTTGTGGGACGCGACGGGGAAATGCAGTGCGTTGACGAAAACGGCCTGCACGTCGGGACCCACGTCCGTCCTTTCCCGATGACCCTCTCGCATGGTACCATGATTGACGGGAGGTTGTTGGCGACATGGATTGACCACGAGCTTCGCTTGGCTCGCTTCGCTGCATTGGACCTCAACCACCTCACGGAAGGACCCTCAAAAGCGGCCGTTCGCCGTGGAGAGCCCACGGCCCTCCACCCTGCCGGCCATCTCTGGTCTCATGCGCTTGATGCCG
>DUHU01000184.1 GCA_013330765.1 Candidatus Poseidoniaceae archaeon
TGGACACCTTGACCGCGGTCGCCATCACCGTTGTTGGAGGAACCCTCTCGGCAGGGGGTTCGAACGCGATCAACATGTGGTTCGATGCCGACATCGACCCCCTCATGTCACGGACTTCGAAGCGGCCGATTCCTCAAGGAGAGATCTCGCCTCGCGGCGCCCTTCTGTTCGGCCTGATCATCGCCATCGGCGGAAGCGCAGTCTTTCTTCTGGCGCATTGGAAGGCAGCGTTCTGGTCTGCCTTCTCCGTCCTTTTTTACGTCCTGATTTACACGATTTGGTTGAAGCGTCGATCGCCCCAAAACATCGTGATTGGCGGCATCGCAGGTGCGACGCCCCCGCTCATCGGTTGGGCGGTCGCTGCTGCAGACACAGGGGCCCTCGACGGGATGAACCCCCTGGCGCTTGGTTCGCCCATCCCTTGGATGCTTTTCCTGCTGATCTTCCTTTGGACGCCCCCTCATTTCTGGGCCCTTGCGCTCTACCGTTCAGGCGAGTATGCCAAGGCGAAGGTCCCGATGATGAACGAGGTTCGTGGGGCAAAAAGCACCCTAAATCAGTCCAAGGCCTACTGTTTCCTGCTCCTCATGCTCGGGGGCGTTCCCTGTTTCTGGCCGGCCTCAGGGCTGCCCTTGCTTTGGTCGTTCACGTCTGCCGGTCTGACGGTGTGGTACGGGAAATCGGTCTGGGCGATCGACCCCGAGGAGGCCTTTGACGAGAACGGCCGGATGCCAAAAGCCGCCAAGTCCTTCTTCAGGAGCTTGTTTTATCTCGGCTGGATGTTCCTCACGTTGGTGATCATTTCGGCCTTCCCCCCGGCATGGCTTGGGCCGCTTGGTCCGCTGAATTGAATGGCCCTCAGACCGCTCATCTTTTCCTCGATGGAAGCGATGAGTCTTTGAGATAGGAGCGGGAGGTTTGTTGCATGGATGCAGACAGGCAACCGCGTTTGCGTCCTCTGCTTCTTGTCGGCCTCCTTCTCACGTCCCTCATGGTCACCCTGCCGACCGCCTCAGCGGCCTCTGGAGATTTGGGATTGACCAGTGCCGTGAGTCCTTTCGAAACGCAATACATCAACGCGTTCAACCAGGTCACCCTTGAGGTGCAGGTGACCAATGAAGACCCGGGTGGCAGCAGCGACCCGAGGGACGTCGGCTGGGAAGCCTGCCCCGAAGGCGCACCAAGCGGTTCCACGCATTGCGAGGAAGGCACAGGGACCATCCCAAGCCTACCGACACTGCAGAGTTACACGTACACCTTCCCGACCCAGTGGTCGCCCTCGACCGCCCACTGGGCTTCTGGGACCGTTGAGGCCAACTACACAGTGACGTTTTCCTTCGCCGAAGGGGATTTCGACACCAGCGACGACACGCTCACGGTCGGCGTGGTGCTCACGGAGGAATTCAAGGACATCATCGTCGAAGGCGGGCAAGACCCTCGAGGAGGGCTTCTCGACGTGGCCATCGACGACGACGGTGCGGTGCTGAACACCAACGTCACCTATCCACGGCAAGGAGAGACGTGGCAAATTGACTACGACATCTACCTCTGTGGCGGCTGCGACCTCAACATGACGTGGGGATGGCGCCTGACCCACGACTTCGGCGGAGCGCCAGTAGCGGAATCCTTCACGGAGGTCGACCTCACCGGGTACAACTGGGGTGGGCTGACGGAGTTGACTCGCGACCTCCCGGCGTTTTCGTACGACGACCCGGGGCGTTACCTGCTCGAATTTGGCGTGTTCAACTCGAGCGGAGACCTGGTGCCAAGCAACAACGTTGGAAGCGTTCACCTTCGGCTCGATGACACGTCTGATCTGGTCGTGATGGGCTTCATGCCCACGCACAACACGCAGGATCCAACCGCGCCGTATTACTACGGCACCGGTGCCGTAATGGCGATCGCCGAAAACCATGGCAACACCACCATTTCTGGTTCATCGATGACGATGACCATTTCTGACGTGCTGGGCAACGTCGACACCCAACAAACATGCTCCCTTCCAACGTTGGCTCCAGGAGCCCGTCACGAATGCCTCTTTGACTTGGACTTCACAGGATTGGACCGGCGAATCTCGGTCACCATTCCCGTGGACCTCGGCCTGTGGAACGACGTGAATCCTCAAGACAACGAGGTCAGCCAAAATGGCGTCGACATCGAGGTCGGACCCATCCGCGCATCCATTTCACAATCCAACTCCAACGGCATCTACACCACCGCGGAAACCATGACGCTGATCGCACGGACCGCTGAGACCGCAGCAGGGCCTCTCAATTACACGTGGAAGATCGACGGCGTTTTCGACCTGCTCCCAGGGTGGCACGGTTCCGTAGTGGAGGTCCCGGTCTCAAACTACGACCTTGGCGAACACACCATTTCGCTGATTGTTCGAGACGGCATGGGCTACACAGAGTCCGAATTCCTCGTCATCACGATTCGACATCACACCGCCATTGACGGTGGTTCGGCCTACACTGGCCAAGCCGTGAGCCTCAACGAAGGGGTCTTGGTCCATGAGGAACGTCTGCCTCAACTCGGATTGAATTACGGCATCGGGAACGGCAAAGCGCCGCTCATGATGCACGCCTTTGGTTTGGAGGCTCCATCGCCAGGTGACGACGTTGGACTTTTGGAAATGAACATTCAGTTCAACCTCAGCGAACTTCTGCCTGAGAACATTGCTCCCGAGACCGTCGAAGTTCGCTTCCTTCCAGCGTTGAACTCCACGACGTGGGGCTTTGTGTCGCCTCCAAACGAGGTCACCGTTCATGACGACGGGACCATCGATGTGATCCTGAAAGAAGACGCCATCCTGTTGTTCATTGGCGTGTTGCCCATGCCGGACGTAAGCTTGGAAGACGTTCGGATTGAACGGCGCCCTGCAGGTCATCTCGAGGTTTTGTGGAACGCCAGCGGGGATCTCCAAAACCCCTACCTTTCAGGCTGGAACATTTACCGATTGGCGGTCCCCGCAGGTTCCTCCACGTATTTCCCCTCTCCAGAGGCCTCCTCCAGCCTTTCCTTCTGGGAGGATTTCACCGAGTCCACCTACGTGGCGACCACCGACATCGACAACGAGGGTTGGTACGACGAGACCCCCTTGGAAACGGGCACCTGTGCATCCTACCTCGTGGCCCCGGCCAACCGTGCGGGCGACCCGGACCTCTTCCGCCTCAACGTCACCGACGGTGAGCAAGGTGTACCTGGTTTGTTTTGTGCCGACGCGATTCCACCGCAGCTGACGGTCGGCGACCTTCGTGCTTCAAGCAGTTTTTCCAACGACACGGCGTGCCATGAGCGCACAGGGAATTGGGACCGATGTTACGACGTCAGCGTCACATGGACCTGGCCCGCTCACGAGCCAGAAGGCGAAGTGTCGTGGGATTTGTACCGCGTTGAAGTGGACCCAGACGGCCTCGACCTTCGGGCCTTGGTCCCAATCGAAAGCAACATGCAGGCCACGCCTGGCGAACAAGGAACCTACACCGTCAACGGGACCTTGGATGAATCGATTCGCCCCTACAGGGTGTACTACTACGTCTTGACGCCGACCGATGCCGTGGGCAATGGCAACCCTGTGGTCATCCCTCAAAACAGCGTTCGACTCCTCGTCGAAGACGAATGGTGGGACTACAACCAACACCTGATTCCCGAACCCGAGCCCGAGCCAGAACCACCGCTTGGCAGCCCTTGGGTCGGTGATTTGGTCGAGGGCATGGCGAGCGACGGCCTGTTCCAAGCGGCCCTTGGAATACTGCTCCTCGCTTTCGTGATGGTGGCCATCGGCCTTCCTGTGTTGAACGGACGCCATCGCCGTTTGAAGCGTATCGTCGCAGCGCGTATCCGCCACCAGGAAGCACAAGACGCGGCAAAAGAGTTTGACGACTTCTTCTGAAGTCGCGACTCGCACCGCAGCCTTCTTGACCGCATCTCCGGTGGCCCGGAACGCTGCGGTGATCGCATAGCCTGGCCATTGCGCTGGATTGCTAATCCAGTGGGGTCTCACCTCGGGAGTTCAAATCTCCCCTGC
>DUHU01000142.1:0-2206 GCA_013330765.1 Candidatus Poseidoniaceae archaeon
GGGTTCAATTCCCGGCCACGGCCCTCTGTTGTTTGATGCCGTGAGCGGGCCTTGGCCTCAGGAAAGGCGCTGAGTTCTGACCTTCGCACGGCAAAGCCGTGCTCACCTCCCGGCCACGACCCTCTTTGCAATGGATTGTGCGCACCTCCCGACCCCGACCTTCTCCACTCGACAAAGATGATGAGGAGCCCTGCTGACTCACCGGTCGATGAACGCCACGCGGTGGGCCTTCGCTGCCCTTGTGCCGCTGCTCTTGGTGGCGGTGTCATGGAGCGTCTTTTCCTCTGATGAGACGCCGGTCCAAGCGGAGACCTCTGAAGGTGAATGCAACGGGATGGACATCCTGTGCGACCGTCCCTACGACGAAGTGACCTTCCCTGAAACGCACAACGCTTTCGCCACGCACGCTGACGGCATCTTCTACCCGGCCAGCAACCATCGCAGCGGGCTTGACGCGCAATGGGATGCGGGCATGCGCGCCTTCATGCTTGACACGCATTACCTCGACCGCGACGACCCCTTGGTCGACGAGGTCCGGTTGTGCCACGGAAGCCACGACGGCGCCATCAGTCCGTGTTCCTACGGGCGCGTCGACCCGAGCGAATGGCTTGGAGAACTTGAGGGCTTGATGGCCGAAGCGCCGCGTGATGTGGTCACCCTGCTCATCGAGAATTACGTCGAGCCGGATCACCTGTGGGCGCAATTCAGCGGAGCGAACTTGACCGAACGCGTCTACGTCCACGAATTGAACACGCCGTGGCCGACCTTGGGCGAGTTGGTCGACGACGGCACGACCCTCGTCCTCTTCTGGGAGCAAGCCAACGACGAGGCGCATCCGCAATTCCACGGTTTCACCACCTACGGCTGGACGACGAATTACGCTGAAAGCAATCCAGAGGACATGAATTGCGACGTCCATCGGGGTGACGGTGACCAGCCGGTGTACCACATGAACAACTGGCTCGGTGGCCCTGCTGGACTGTCGGATCCGCTTCGCGCCGAAGAGGTGAATGACGTCGACTTCATCGTCGAACGCGCCACAGAATGCTGGGTCCAACACGGCAAGCGCCCGACCTTTGTGGCCGTCGATTGGTGGGAAGACGGTGACGTGGTCGAAGCCGTGCGCCAGATCAACCTCCTCGATGCGCCTGAGGGCGCATGAGGCTCAGAGGGTCTGCGGGCCACCGGCGGGCATCGGTGCCAGCATGGTGATGTTCTCGCCGCGCAGGCTGGGTCCTTCGTGGAAGGTCGCGAAGATGCCGACGTCGGCACCGCTGGCGCCACCGATGTTGTGGGCCAAGGCGAACCACGTCCGTCCTTCTGCATCGACGCGGATGTCGAGGAAGTCGCCAAGGCCACCGCAGCGGTTGTAGCCGCAGTCCTCGAGGGTGTCGATTGGATCGTCCATGGCGTTCAGTTGCACGGTGGTCAACAAGGGCGTCTCGTTGAAGGCGTCCGTCGCGTAGGTCAGGTAGGCGTTCCAGATTTCCTCTTCCCGCGCGTCTTCCCCGACGTATCCAAAGGCCACGGTGCCGGCGTCACCGGCCACGACCACGGGGAATCCGGTGCCGGTCAAGCCGATGGGCGGTGCGATCATGGTCGCGTTGGACCAGGTCGTGCCTTGATCACGTGAATACGACCAGTAGGGCATGTCGTCCAAGCCCATCCACATCGCGTGGACGTTGCCGGAGGAATCGACCTCCACCTGCGCTTCTTCGGCGTTCCACGTGTCTGCGGTGCCGGTCACGGAGGTCGGAAGCGGGTGTTCGGTCCACGAAATGCCCGCGTTGGTGGTGCGGAACACCGAGTAGCCTTCGCCTGTGCAGCCCTTGTTGCCGCGGTAGAAGTTGCCGTCGACGCTACCGACCAGGTGCGCGGAAAGGCCACCGGAGGAGCAGGTCACCGGCGCGCCAGAGGTTTCTGGGCCCCACGTCGCGCCACCGTCCTGGCTCGAGGAGCAGAGGGGGTGCGGTGCGTTGCCGTTGATGCAGAACATCCAGGTGGTGGGGTGAAGGAGGGCTTCCATGTTGGAACTCGCGATGGTTTGGTGGTCTTGGACGGAGTAAATCTGCGTGGCCACGCTGGGACCGTTCCATGAGGCACCCTCGTCATCGGACCATTCCACGGTCATGCCAAGCAAGGCGTGCATGTCGAATTTCATGATGCGGCTGGTCCACGGGTCGACGTAGATGTAGGGGTCGTTGGA
>DUHU01000142.1:2517-2722 GCA_013330765.1 Candidatus Poseidoniaceae archaeon
GTAGATGTAGGGGTCGTTGGAGTTCGCGATGGGCAGCAGTGGGTCGTAGACGTTCTCGCAGGAGTAGTCCAACACGGTGGTCATGCCGATCAAATCGCAGGCCACCACGGCCGTCGAGCCACCCGGTCCGTTGCCGTAGGAACTCATGAAGAGGGTCTGGGACTCGGTGATGCCCATCGTCGGCTCGAAGGTGGACATGCCGATG
>DUHU01000132.1 GCA_013330765.1 Candidatus Poseidoniaceae archaeon
CCATGTACCCCCCCCCGGCCGACGCATCAAAAGTCGAACGGCGCAAGAGGGGGCCGTTCGTCGCGGGAAGCATGATGTGACGCATGCACGAAGGGCAATGCATGGTCGAGCGTGTGGGCCTCGCCGAAGCGACGATTCTCGCCACGTCAACGCGCACGCCCCGCCTGCTGATCGTGGCCGGTACGTCCGGGAGCGGCAAGTCGAGCACGGCCCGGCGCATTCTGCTCGAACGGGACTTCACCCGATGTGTGTCGACGGACGCCATCCGCGAAGTGCTACGGACCACAGACCCAGAACGCTCCCGACCGGCCTTGCACCGATCGTCATTCAGCCAAGGCGGCACCGGCGATGCGGTGCTCGACTGGCTGGAAACCTGTGACGCATTGGAGGACGGAATCCGGGCCACGGTCGAGCGTGCACGCCGCGAAGGCATCGATCTCCTCCTCGAAGGCGTGCACGTTGTGCCCATGGACCGCCTGCTTCAGGCGTGGCGCAAGGACGGCGGTGTCGCCGTCGGTGTTGTGCTCAACGTCACCGACGAATCCCGTCATCAAGCGATGTTGCGGGAACGTGAACAGGCCTCCTGGCGTCGTGCGGACCGTTACATCGCCTCTCTCGACCGCATCCGTGCCATTCAGGACGGCCTGGTCGACCGTGCAAAGGTGGCCGGATGGCCCATCATCGACGTGGACCGTCAGGACGAGGTCAAGCGCATTCTGCACCACATGGACCTTGCGTGGAACGCCCTTCAGGCGTGATTAACGCAAGTCGACCGTAAAGGTCAGCGGGATCTCAATCCGCACGTCGGTGTCCGAGACACCAAGGTCAACGGAAACATCAACCAAGCCTTCTGTGACGGCGTCAGCTGTCACGCTGGCCTCCATGAGCTTCACTTCCACGCCCCGAACTTCACCGTGGTGGAGCATGTCCCGAACGGTGCTTTCCATGGCCAAACGGACCGCTTCCTCTGGCTCGATGTCGCCTGCTTCCATCCACAACTCGGCTCGAGCGGTCACCAGGCCTGGCAAGACCTCGTTGACCTGTGCGGTGGTCCGCAAGGCCCCGTCAGAAGCCGGTTCGTGGGGCATGGCCATGCCAGCCACCTTGATCGAAAAGATGGCCATCGACATCAGCGAGAGCAACAGTACCATCCCAGTGGCGAGAAGCATCTGACCGCGTTCGTCGGCCTGCCGCTCCTCAAAACGCATCACACACCACCTCCGCGGTGCCATACGTCAATCGTCAGGGTCCACACGGTACCGTCGGTCACCAAGAGGTGGTGCACGGCGACGGTCCCGCCAAGTGGTGTGGCGGTGTCGCCGTGAGGTGAAGCGGGTGCACGATCGGCGGCGATCCAGCAATTCCCGTCATGCCCGTCGGTCAACCGGTCCTGCAACAAGGCGCATGCAGCGTCGAGGTCTTGGGCTTCGAGGTGCTCGTGGAGCAGGCTCTCTGCGCCCGCCTCTGCGGGCGTTGCCAAGGCCGCGGTAAACGCGTCCACACCTGCGCTCTCAAGGCCTGCATCGAGGGCCACGGAGGGCGCGTCAGGGACCTGGATTTGAATCAGAAAGGTCGCAGACATGAAGAAAATCCAGAACAGGGTCAACATCTCAAGGATGTGCACCTGGGCTTCGTTTTCCTCGGGGCGCATGGCTCACACCCAGTTGAGCCGAGTTGGGCTGTAGGGCCCGGCCGATTGGTTCAGTCCATCGAGCACTTGCACGCCGATCAGGTCCGGCGTGAAGGCGATGAAATTGAACACCAAAATGGCCAAGACAATCATCATTCCAGAGTGCTTGAATCCGCTTGTGATGCGCCCTGTGGCCATCAAACCGGCCATGGCGCCGTTGCCCATCGCTTGCATGGTGACGCCGTAATAGAAGATGGTCAGGAAGAACAGCGGATCAATGGCTCGAATCTGCATGTTCCCGATGTTTTGTCCACCGGAGTCACCGCCGTCACCGCCGCCAGCATTGGAATCGGCGATGGCGGGAATGAACACCTTGGCCAACACGACAATCACGCCGAGGAACACACCGTACGACGTCCAAATGACGGCGATGTATGACCCAATGGCACGTTCCCGTTCAGATTCCAGGAACTTGATTTCACGGCTGTCGTTGGCCGCCGTGATCAGGATGTCGGAAATTTTCCCGCCTGCACGGTCAGCCTCGGAGATCAACGAAATGGCACGCTTGACCAAGGGTGTACCGACACGTTCCGCGAAGATGTTGATGACGTCACCAAACTTGACCCCCCACGAGAGTTGGCTGGACATCTTTCTCACCTCGTCGTTCAGCGCGCCATACTCGGAAGTCGCGAGCGTCTGCACGGCGACCGTCATAGAAAGGCCACCTTTCCAATACTCGGCAAGGTCGCGAAGGAAATCTGGGAACTTGTCCTCTTTCTCGTTGCGGTTGAGGGCCACGCGTTCTGCGTAGTACGACGCCGGGAAAATGTAGAGGAAGAAGGTGAGGCCGAAGAAATTCAGGAAAATCATCGGGCGGATTTGCGAGTCACCCAAGCTCGGTCCGAGCCAAAGGGACTTGTTGTTCATGTTGTCAGGAATGCCATCGTAGTATTCTGCCTCGAAGCGGAAGGTGACCGTGGACAGGAACTGATCCTGCTCATCGACCCAAAATCCGAACTCGTAGCGTTCTCCAGGTTCCAAGTCGTCCATGTAGAGGCTGCAATCATCGCCAGGTGTGCCTGCAATGCCCTGATTGTAGGCCATGGTCATCTTGTATTTGTCACGAATCGCCACAGTGTACGGCGTCGCTTCGGGGGCATCCACTGAACACGTCACGGTGACCGGTTGGGTGATGACCATGCCTTGATCGACAAAATTCCGGTCGATTCCGGGCATGTCGAAGGACGCTCCAGCGCGTTCGACGTTCTCCCACCCCTCGGTTTCTTCCCACACCACAACCTGCGGATTGTCCTCCAGGATGGAGCAACTCTGGTTCATGGCGTAGGTCGGCGTGGAGGGGGCGTTGAACGCTTGGTCCCCGGTGAGCGTGGAGCAGGCAAGGTTGGTGAACATGGGCTCGCCGTTTGGGGTCGCCAAGAAGCCTGAATTGGTGATCCAAAACAGCCCTGAGGCTGTACCGAGGATGATGGAGACGAAGAGGATGAGGAGGAAGTTCCGTTGGGTCGGATCGTCCTTCGGAAGATCGAGGTCAACGACGATCTTCTTCTTCCTCGCCATCGAATCACCCCCTCACATTTCTTGTTCCTTGCTGC
>DUHU01000138.1:0-2187 GCA_013330765.1 Candidatus Poseidoniaceae archaeon
AACGGGAAGACCGGGCAGGGGTTCGAGCAAGAGGGTCCCACCTTCGCTCACCAATCCGTCAAGGCGAGCCACGTCCATGAGAACGATGCGACCGTTGGCCCGCACGGCGGTGGTCGGTGTTCCAGAACCGTCCCCTCGACGGAACGCAAGGCTACCGTCGAGATCACCTTGAATGGCCATCAGAAGATCCTGCACCGTCGCATGCCCTGGGAGGGAACAGGCCACGGAGTCAAAGCCAGACGAAGCAGCCACGGGATTGTAGCGGAAGAGGCGGAGCGTGATGGACATCTCATCAGCGACCACGGTGGCGGGAGCAAAGTCGCCGTCAACGATGCCATCGTCGTCACCGCTCGTGCCGTAAGCCAACATTTCCTCGACAAGGGTTTCGTGGAAGGTGCCGGAAGCATCCACGCAAGCAATGCGGGACAAGGCTTCCACGACCCAGATTTTCCAAGGTGGAGCATAGTCCACGTCACAAAGTTGGATGTCGCGAACGGACGTGGCGCCAAGGGCCGCCAACTTGTCATTCCAGTCTGTACCGGCTTTGCAGAACTCGTCGTAGGCGGTGTCTCCGATAGCACAGACGGAGTAATGCGTCCCGCTCAATCCAGGGTTGCCGCTGTTGGTGGCTTGCCACAGGCTCTCCGCGTTGTCGGGCATCTCGCCTTCGCCCCAGGTTGAGGTGATGATGAGAAGTCGCCCGGCTGCGAGGGCCGAAGTGTCGGCGCCGTCCATGTCGACGACCTTGGCCTGAAGGCCGAAATCGGCCGCCATCTTCGAGGTTTGGTCAGCCAGACCTGCAGCATTGCCGGTTTGGGATCCAAACATGATGGTAATGGAACGGTCGCCTTCCATGACCGCTGCCAGCGCTTCGGAAACGCCCGCGACAGGTGCTGCAGCTGCTTCAACGGCCGCTGGTGCAGCCTCGACGGCTTCGGGCGCAGGAGCTGTTTCTTCAGCAGCACTTTCAGCATACTCGAACTTGATGACTTCAACAGGGCAGGCTTCTGCGGCCTCTTCGATGAGGTCGGCGAGGTCGGCACCGAGGGTCCCAGTCAAGGGAGACTTCGCGCCGTCGTTCATGTCAAAGGCGCCATCGGCACGGACTTCGGCAAGGATCATCGACGAATCGTCGGTGACCTTGAACACTTCAGGACAGATGTCCTCACACGCGTTGCACGTGATGCAATCCGGCTCAACCCAGACCTTTGCGATGACCGACATGGAATCACCCCTGTTCTCACTCATTGTGAGTGATTTGAGCCACCCGTGAGGGGCCTTTCAAGGTTCCCTCGGAGCCACAGGACGAATGTGATACAGCGAGGATGCGAACATCACATTCCAAAGTCGTCCATGCCTTCGCCTTCGGAGGGGATAACGCCCTTCGAAGAGATGACGTCGTCGATGCGCAGGATCATCGTCGCCGTCTCTGTGGCCGACTGAATGGCTTGCTCGACCACACGCACAGGTTCGAGCACGTGACCGGCCAGCATGTCCGCCACGCCGCCTTCGTAGACGTTGATGCCCGCATGGACCTGGCCGTCGGCGTGAGCCTTTCGGAGTTCGATGATGGTCGTGACCGGGTCAAGACCTGCGTTTTCAGCCAGCGTCCGGGGGACGATCTCAAGGGCCGAAGCGAAGGCTTCGATGGCCATCTGTTCGCGCCCACCCACGCCTTCAGCGTAGGTACGGAGTTCACGGGAAAGGGACGCCAACACAGAACCGCCGCCGGTAAGCACCGCGCCGTCTTCCCATGCCACAGCGACCACGCCAACGGCGTCGTCGAAGGCGCGGCGAATCTCGTCAACCACGTGTTCGGTGCCGCCGCGCAACAGCACGGAGACGGACTTGGCCTCAGGGCAGCCGGTCAGGAAGGTCATGTCGGATTCACCGATCTTTCGCTCTTCGACGCGAGCAGCATGCCCGAGGTCGGCGTCGCTGAGATCGTCGATGTTCGTGACCACACGACCGCCGGTGGCCTTGGCCAAGGCTTCCATGTCGGATTTCTTGGCGCGACGAATGGCGAACACGCCTTTCTTGGCAAAGTAATGCTGAGCGAGGTCATCGATGCCTTTCTGGCAAATGACGACGTTTGCACCCGTGGCGCAGACGGTTTCCACGAGACCACGGATGTAGTTCTGCTCCTCTTCGAGGAAAGCAGCGAGTTGGTTCGGGTCGGTGATCTGA
>DUHU01000138.1:2512-3151 GCA_013330765.1 Candidatus Poseidoniaceae archaeon
CTGAATCTTGGCGTCCACTTCGGTTTTCTTGACCTCGATGGCGGAATTGATCAGTGCGATGCGCCCCTCGGACACCACACGGGGCATGCCCGCATGCACGCGTTCCTTGTCGAGAATGATGCCGTCGACAAGGGTGCTGTCCCGGATGGAGCCGCCCTGGCGCTTCTCGACCTTGATGTCGTCAAGGTCGACCAGGCGCTCGTCTTCTTCCACGCGGCCCACGGCGTTGACGGCCCGGACGCAAATGTCTGCGAGGAAGGCCTTGACGGCCCCGGCAGACTTCCCGGTCAAGGAGGTCTTGGCCACTTCGAGGAGCATGTTGTCGTCGTGTTCGGTGGCCAAACCGTGTTGGTCCAGTGAATGGATGGCGTGCTCTGCCGCCAGGCGGAAACCTTCGCAGATGATGGTCGGGTGAACGTTTTGCTCGATGAGGTCCTCGCTGCGCTTGAGCAACTCGCCGGCCAACACGACTGCAGAGGTCGTGCCGTCGTAGCAGTGCTGCTCTTGGGTCTTGGCGACCTCGATGATCATCTTGGCTGCAGGGTGTTCGATGTCCATCTCCTTGAGGATGGTGGCCCCGTCGTTCGTGATGACCACGTCACCAATGGAGTCCACCAGCATCTTGTCCATGCCCTTGGG
>DUHU01000138.1:3455-3629 GCA_013330765.1 Candidatus Poseidoniaceae archaeon
CAGCATCTTGTCCATGCCCTTGGGCCCGAGCGTTGAACGCACGGCGTCAGCCACGGCCTTGGCCGCAGCAATGTTGTTTGATTGTGCGGTTCGACCGCGCGTGCGCTGCGTCCCTTCCTTCAAGATGAAGATGGGAGCCTGGCCCTGTTGTCCTTGGTACATGACGTCGCCTCG
>DUHU01000238.1:0-2615 GCA_013330765.1 Candidatus Poseidoniaceae archaeon
GACCATGACGACCACGGCGACGAGGAAGCACGCTTCGACCCACACAGCTGGCTCGACCCGCTCGCCTTCCGCGCCCAGGTCAAGGTGGTTCGTGACGCGATGATCGAAGCCTTCCCCGAAGGCGAAGACACCTTCACCGCCAACGCAGAAGCCTACATGGCCGAACTTGTCACCCTCGATGCGGGCTTTGCCGCCCTCAGCGATTGCAGCGCCAATGAAGTCGCAGCCAACCACGATGCGTATTCCTACATGGCCGAGCGCTACGACCTTGAATTCGTGACCGTGCACGGCCTCGACCCAGAGGGCGAACCATCTGCAGCCGACATCGAGAAGGTGGTCGACAAGATTGACGAAAACAGCATCTCCGTGTTCTTCATCGAGGAGTACACCGCAGAAGGCGCCGTTGATTCGCTGGTCGACCAAACGAAGAACGACGCCATGCCCGAGGGCGTGACCGTGCTGACCCTTTACACCATGGAAATGGCCCCGAAGACCAGCGGTGACGATTACCTCAGCCTCATGCAGAAGAACCTGGACAACCTGAAGACCGGGCTTGAGTGCTGAACGCCGCAAACAGGGCCAAATACACCCCGGACAAAGGCGTCCTGAGGTTGAAGCCATGGGCGAAGGCGAGGCCATCATCTCTGTGAGGGATCTGAAGGTCCAACGCGGTGGCGCCGTGGTGCTTGACGGCGTGAATTTGGACATCCACGCTGGAGACTTTGTGGGTTTGTCCGGGCCGAACGGAAGCGGAAAATCAACCCTCTTGATGACCCTCATCGGGGAACTTGAACCGATGGCCGGCAGCGTGACGGTCTTCGGAGGAAAACCCGGATCGAAGGCCTCACGGGGACGGATTGCGTGGGTCTCTCAAGCCGCAGCGCAAATCTCGTCGAACCTCAGGATTTCTGTGCGCGAACTGGTTGATTTGGGGACCATGACCCGCAACGACTTCTTCCGATTCCGACGTGCTGAACGGATGGAACGTGTGGACAAGGCCATCCAAATGGTGGGATTGGAGGACCTGGCAGACCAAGACGTGCAGCGCCTGTCTGGAGGGCAACGCCAACGGGCGGTCATCGCCCGGGGCTTGGCCACCAACGCAGAGGTGCTCCTTCTTGACGAACCATTGGCAGGTGTGGACCGTGCTTCGCGCGATGAGTTTCTGAAACTGCTTGACCGCTTGTGCAGGCAGGACGGGAAGACGCTCGTGATGGTCACGCACGACCAAACGGCCATTCACCAATGCACACAATGTGCCATTTGCATCGATGGGAACGTTCGATTTGAGAGCGATCACGTGTCGGCCCCGCCCTCCATTCACCTCGAATCCTTGACCGTGGAAGGCACGCTCCCAACAAGCACCGGCACCGACCGCCCAGAGGAGGGGAGATGATGGGCCTCGGAACCGTCTTGCATAGGGTGCTAAGGCCCGTCTTGGAAGGTTTGGGTCCGCGGATGCCAGGTGAAGTCTTTCCCGCTTTTTTCGAGATGGAAATGCTGCAGCGGGCCCTGATTGCCTCCGTCCTTGTGACCGTGGTCGCTGGATTGTACGGGACCTACTTGATGCTTCGAAACCTGTCCCTGATCGGTGACGGTTTGGCCCACGTGTCGTTTGGAGGGGCTGCGTTAGGTGTCGCGTTAGGCGCCGTGGCACCGTTGGATGTTGCGCTGCTGTTCAGCATCGTGGCCTCCGTGATCATCTACGAACTTCAAAACCGAGAAATCCTTTCTGGGGACACTTCAATCGCCATCTTCCTCACGGGAATGTTGGCTTTCGGCCTTGTTGTCCTGAGGTTATGGGGTGATGGCATCACCACCGACATCGAAGGATATTTGTTTGGCAGTTTGATCCTCATCGACGACCAGAGCCTCGACAGGATCACCACGATTAGCGCAATCGCGCTGGTCGGTTTGGCCCTCTGTCACCGGGGACTTTTGGCCATGACGATCGACAGCGTTGCTGCAAGGGTGCAGGGCCTCCCTGTGCACCTTCTCGGCCTTTGGTTCAGCGTCAGCATTGCCATGATTGTCGTCAGCATGGTTCAGGTCATTGGAGCCTTGCTTGTGACGGCCTTGCTCGTGACCCCTGCGGCCACGGCCCAACTCATCAGCCGCAGTTTCCGAGGCAGCTTGCTCTGGACCCAAGCGTTTGGTTTGACCTCAACGCTGGTTGGGCTCTATCTTTCGTCCGAATTGAACACCGGAAGCGGGTCCATGATCGCCGTGGTTGCTGCGGCAATCTTCGCCTCCGTTGGGTTGGGGCGGCTCATCTATTCACGATTTCAGTCCATGGAATCGGGCACTAGACCCGTGTTGACCGATTCTGAAGCTTGAGTCCGAAGCACGGTTTTCTGTTGATAGAAAACGCCGCTTGAAAAGCGCAGACACTTCGGACGAGGTATGTTTGGGCTGTTGCGACGTTTGACCGAAGTGTCCACCCACCGGCCCAAAGCCACCCTTGCCTGCGTGTTCATCGCCATCATGGCCTTGTCCTCAGGTGCGCAGCACCTCGTTTTTGACAGCAGTGAGGACGGTTTCTTCCCCGACGACCCCACCGTCGACTTGCTCTACGAGATCGAGGACGAATACCGTGCAACCGTGGATTTTGTCCG
>DUHU01000238.1:2996-5317 GCA_013330765.1 Candidatus Poseidoniaceae archaeon
TGGCGCGCCACGAGGCCGCGTTGCTCGCGCAACCGGACCTTGCCCCCAACCATGTCCCGTTGTTCGGCACCCAAGCCAACAGCGGACCGGCCGGCCATGCCATGCAATGGATGGCCCTGCAGGACGAGGCCACGGCAGAAGCATGGCTCACCGGCCTGACGGCGGCCGTGCTGGCGGTGGAAACCAGCGACGACGCCAACCTCTCGGCCGCGCTTGGTGGCTTGATGGCGGCGGCGGCCGACGTCCCCCCCGTCGAAGCGGTGACGGCCGAGCGTCTGCTCAATTGGACCGCTGAAGACCCCGCAGACTGGCTGATGCGCATGGACAACGGCACCAACCTCACCGATGAGATCGAGGGGCTCATGGGCCGCGTCTCGGCCCTCCCCGGCCTCCATCCTACCCGTGCGGCCGAGGTTGGACCTGCCGTGGGCATGACCAGCGGTGCGCTTGGACCGGTGCTCGGTCTTCAGAGCGTTGACTTCCGAGAACTCATCCTCTCCTGCCTGCCCAGCGAAGACCGTGATGCACCGTGGGACAGCGACGGCCCGGTGCTGATCACGTTGGTCATCGACGGAGAGCCCGCTGCGTGGGACGTTGAGACCTCCGACGAGGTCAACGCCATCATCACGGAACACGTCACGGCGCTTGAGGAAGACCTCGTCGACCAAGACGGCGATGTCGTGCGGACCTTCTCCTTCGCTCAATTCACCGAAGGGGCCAACGCAAGCCTTGGAGCAGAGATCGGCATCCTGACCTCCTCAGCCTTCGTCCTGCTCTGCATCATCCTCTGGTTCAATTTCCGCAGCGTGCGAGACACGGCCTACGTGATGGTGCTGGCCGTGTTGGCCATCGGTGCCACGTACGGCCTCTCCGGATGGCTGCAGTTTGCGGGCGTTGAGATGACCTTCAACGCCGCCATGAACTCCATCCCCGTGCTGTTGTTGGCCATTGGTGTGGATTACGGATTGCACGTCGTGGCCCGCATCCGTGAGGAATACAGGGACGGTGCACCGCCCGATGCGGAAACGGTCCGCGATCTCGACCTCGAATTGCGACGCCGTGCCGTGCGTCACGGCGCCATCATGACCTCGGTGGCGCTCGCCATCGCCATCTTCACCGACGTCATCGGTTTCCTCTCCTTCCGTTTGTCCTCACTCGTGTTCTTGCAGGTCTTCGGAACGGTCATCGCCATCGGCTTGCTGATGATTTACCTGCTCAGCATTTCGGCCCTTCCTGCGTTGATGCTCACCCTTCCGCCAAAGCGCATGCCGCTGGAAAAGGCCGTCAAGACCGAACCTGGCCGCTGGTCGAAATCGCTCGCCCGCCTTTCGGACGACCCCCTCAAAGTGGCCGGCATCGCCGTGTTGTTGCTCCTGCCCATGGGCATCGGGTTCATGCAACTCGAGGTGGCCTTCGACGAACGGGAGCAGCTCAACCCTGAGGTGCCCGTCGTCGCGGATTTCATCCTGCTTTCAGACGAATTCGCTCAAAGCCCTGCTCCGATTTACGTCGTGGTGGAAGGCAGCGTGTTCAGCGATCAAGGAAAGGCTGCATGGGACGCAGCCCTCGGCGTGGTCGAAGCCACGGACGGGACGTCGTCCATCTCCGGCCTGTGGTCCACCCTGGATGCGCAGCGTGCGCGAGACCCTGTTCTGGACGGTTTGCTCAACGACGTGGACGCAGACGTGGACGGAGCATGGGACGCATTGTCCACGTGGGCGTTGACGAATTCCAGCGGCCGTGAAGTGACCTCCGCAACCCTCGCAGCGAGCGGCGTGCAGACGGTCATTTCCTTCCAAGCTGAAACCGCGGCATGGGACGAAGTTGTGGCCTTTGCGGAGAACACAGCGGAGGCCTTGGACGAGGCCGAAGATGGGCTTGAAGGGCAGCAAGAATTGGCCCTCGCAGGCCGCAGCCTTGTGAACGCGCAAACCACGGCCGACGTGGCCTCTGCGTCCATCCTTTCCACGGGAATTGTTGCGGGCGTGATCCTCGTCATGCTCGTTGGCATCCACACCACGCGCCAACGGAACTTCGTGCGAGGCCTCTCGCGCGGCGTGGTGTCGTGGGTCCCGCTGATGATGGTCGTCGCATGGGTGTACGGCATCATGGGATTCACCGGATACGACATCAACCCACAAACCGTCACCATCGGCGCTCTCGCCCTCGGTTTGGGCGTGGATTACGCGGTGCACATCTCCATTCGAATGGAAGAAGAAGCCGAACACGACCCCTTCGCCACCGAACAGGTCTGGGTCGAACGCTCCATCGCCACCACCGGACGCGCCATGTTTGGAGCGGCCCTGACCACGGCGGGTGGG
>DUHU01000238.1:5637-6686 GCA_013330765.1 Candidatus Poseidoniaceae archaeon
GGTGGGTTCAGCGTCCTGAACCTCTCGAGCCTGTTGCCCTTGCGGCTGTTTGGACAAGCCTTCGTGGTCGCCATCACGCTCGCCTTGCTGGCAAGCCTGGTCATCCTGCCCGCCTTCTATCGTCGCTTCTTGCACGTGGAAGCGTCGATGGCCAAGGCCAAGATTGGTGTTGGTGAAGAAGCCTAAGCCGCGAACACCTGTTCAAAGGCATTGGGCATGATTTGTAATCATGCGAGCAGTGCTCCTTGGGTTGTTGATGCTCACCGTCGGCCTGGCAGGGTGCGTGTCCCCTGAGCCGATGCTCGGCGAGATCTCTGAACCCGCAACGCCCAATGATACGGTTCCAGAACAGATGACCATCGTGGCCAGCACCGCCGGTCGTAGCGTGGACGAAGGCCCGACGCTGGACGTGGTCGCCAGCGCGAACGGAAACGCCACCTTGCTCATCTGGGTGGCAGCGGGATGCAGCGGTTGCCACGATTGGACGGAAACGGTGGCCAACGCGCGTGCGGAAGGCAACTACACCGACCTGCGTGTGGTGAGCGTGCACCGGTATCCATCCTTCGAAGACAAAGACGAGGTGAAGGACCGGTATGCCACGACCAACACCAGCACGGAAGCGACGTGGCCGCTGTTGCTGCCCAACGACGGAGACACCGTGGTCAACGCCGCAACCGGGGAAACCACGAGCGTTGATCTTGTGGACGCTTTCGAAGGTCCGGTGACGCCGACGTTGCAAATTCTGGACGGCGAGGGGCACCTCGTGTGGACGTCGAAGACCTACTGGGCGAACGCTTCTGTGCTCGAAGACGCCGCCACCCTCATGCGCTCCCTCAACGAGGCCACCGCATGACCCCACTCGCGGAAGCGATGTTCTGGCTGGCCAACGCCCTGATTGTTCCCGTGTGGGGAATGATGTGGTTCCTCCCGGACCATGACCTCACCAAGCGCTACATTGGGGACCTGAAACTGACCTTCCTGCCCCTGTTGGTGCCTTATCTTGTGCTGGCGCTCCCCGTGTTACCTGACCTGCTCATGACCCTCGGCAC
>DUHU01000238.1:7081-12292 GCA_013330765.1 Candidatus Poseidoniaceae archaeon
CACATCCTTGCGCTCGACACGCTGGCAGGCCGCCACATCTGGCGCCGCATGCTGGCGGCTGGACGGCCGCGTGCGGTTTCTTTCCCTGTGTTGCTGTTTTGTCTTTTGCTCGGACCGCTCGGCTTCGCAGCAGGCATGGCGCTGACGTGGAACGTCGAGGGATCGGACCTGGCGTCGGTTGGTGAAACCGCTCAGAAGGCACAGGATTCGAGCACGTCCTGACCGCCCATGTAGGGCTGCAACACGTCGGGCACCCGCACGCGCCCGTCCTCGAGTTGGTTCTGCTCCATGATGGCCACAAGCGCACGGCTGGTGGCCACGGCCGTGGAATTCAGCGTGTGGGCGATGGGCTGGTTGGCGTGACCTGGAACGCCGGTCCGGATTTGAAGGCGGTTGGCCTGGTAATCCGTGCAGTTGGAACACGAAACGACTTCTTTGTACGCCTTGGCGCCTGGCAACCACGCTTCGAGGTCGTACTTGCGGCTCGCCACGGTGCCCATGTCGCCGGTGCAGATGTTTACGACCTCGTAATGCAGGCCGAGGTCGTCCCAAAGGTCAACGCAATTCTGGAGCAGTTCCTCGTGCAGGTCCCACGAACCCTCGGCCTCGCTGATCACGATCTGTTCGACCTTGCGGAATTGATGGACGCGCCAGATGCCGCGATCGGACTGACCGTGTGACCCAACTTCACGTCGGAAACAGTCGGACACGCCGACCAAGCGCATTGGGAGGTGCTCGCTGGGCACGGTCTCGCCCATGTACATCGCCGTGAGCGGATGTTCGCTCGTCGCGGTCATGTAATACCCGTCAGGGTCGATGCCGTACATCACCGTCTCAAAATCACCAAGGTCGGTGACGCCTTCGTAAGCGGTCCGGTTCATCATCACAGGAGGTTGTACGACGGTGTAACCGCGCGCTCGGAGGAAGTCCACGGCATAGGTGGTCAGGGCCATCTCCATGCGTGCAAGGTCCCCTTTGAGGTAGTAGAATCGGCTCCCTGTGACCTTTGCAGCACGCTCAAGGTCGACCCAGCGGTTCATCTCGATCAGGTCGTTGTGCGTACGCGGATCGAAGTCGAACGTCGGCTTTTCTCCATGAACCGAATGCACGGTGTTGCCGGATTCGTCTGCTCCACTGGGCACGGCTTCGTGCAGCAGATTAGGAATGCTCATTCGTACAGTATCGCGCGCAGCCAGCGTTTCGTCGACCTCTTGCTCCATGGCCGTGATGCGGTCACCGATGGAGGCGACCTCGGCCAGCACGCGCTGCATCTCTTCCTGGTCACCGGCCTTCTTGGCTGCGCCAATCGCACGGGCGGCTTGGTTGCGTTCTTTTCGAAGCGCGTCCGTGGCTTTCAGAAGGTCGCGCCAAGCGCCATCGAGACGAATGACCTCGTCGATGGCGTCGTGCGACAAGCCTCGCCGGTCATGGTCCGCACGGATGCGGTCCGGTGCGTCGCGGAAGAGCGCGATGTCCAGCATGGTGGTGCCTCCAAGTCGACGAGCGAAGGACCGTCCTCATCAGGCTTCGCCATCAGAGGGAGATGCCGAAGGCGAACAGGCTGCTCCCCGCAAAGAGGAGCCCGCCGACCAGATAACCAAGGATTGAGCCGCCGTTCAACAACGGGAGGCCGGCTTGTGCGCGACCTGTGGACACCGCTCGCATGAGGAAAGCATAGCCGGCCAAGCCACCCAGCAGGGTGGTCAGCCCCACGAGGAGGCCGTCGGTACCACCGAGGTACTGCACCGCGGAAAGGACAAGCATGCCGGGGAAGATGACGTCACCAAGCCCCATGAACATCGCATCCCGCCCGCCAGTGCTGGCGGTGCTCGATGCTCCGGTGGACGCTGGAGCCTCGGGGGGAGGCGTCGGTCGATCTTCGGTGAACTGCCCCTCACCGTATCCTTCACTGTCCTGAATGAAGGAGTAGTCGCGCTTCTGTGGCGCGACCAACAGGATGGGGAGGCGCAGCCCAATCATGGTGTCCGCGAGTTCCAACATGTGGCGGCTTCGGTACACGGCCCATGCGTCGTAGACCGCTGCGGCGATCATGAACACGATCACAAGAGGAGGAACGAAGGTCACGCCGAGCATGGTGATCACACCGGCCCCGACAAGCACCCCGACGGTGTTGACCACGTACCACTCTGAATGAACGTAGAGCAGGACCATCATCACCAAGCCCACGGCCAGACCGATGATCGAGGCCATTGCATCGAACACAATTTCGCCTCGGAGGAACATGTCTGTGGTGACCAGACCGGTCTGAATGCCGTCCTCGTTCACCAGAGCAATGCGCCATTCGTCACCGGCGATGACGGCCAAGTGCGTGATGCCGTCCAGGTCATCAACCACGAAATATTCGACCAGGGAACTGCGGACATACATGCTGAGGGCCTCGTCCGTGAGGACCCAGACCTCCACTGTGTCGCTGCTGTCCACGTCGCTGACGACGATGTCCACGACAGCGCCACCGACGTCGTCCAAACGAAGACGGCTTTCTTCCTTGGGTTCGGCCACACCGGCGCTCCACGAGGTGTTCCAAGTCCATGCCTGCACCGCACCGCTTGCGTCGCCGAGCCAGATGAGGCGTTCCTCGGGGGCATCGTTGATCTCGTACCATGGAGAGGCTCCAACGTGACCCGTCGTGAAGGAGGCATCGCCGTCGCCTGAACGGTCCACGTTCATCACGGTCTTGGCCATGGACATCGGGTTATTTTGTTCGTCAAATCCACCGGAGACGTCTTCCAACTCGATGACGAGGGCGTACGTTTCACTGACCAACATCCAATGGTCAGGACCGAGCAGCTCGCTGTGAACGAAGCCCTTGTTGATGTCCAATTGGGCCGGAATTTGCCAAGCCGCTTGCTGTCGGTAGACGACCGTCCCGCCTTCGTCAACCGCAACATAGCGCCACAGGGTTTCGGCTGCATCGATGACGTACACGTCGTCGTCACCCAAGACCGCTGCTGCGCATCCGACAATCTCGAGGGTGATTGGATTGGATTCGTCGTCAAGAGTTTCCTCAAAACAACGGAACACGTGGTTCATGCTCCCGTCGTCGTTGATGTTCCACACGTATGCCCCGTTGAACAGGGTCATTTCCTGTCCCGTGCCGGTGGGGTGATGCGTGGCCCGGACGAAATCTCCGTTCAGAGCGGTGTCGTCCGAAGGCGCGTGGGGATAGGTGGCCGTCCATGACGTGGTGCCGTTGGCCCAATCCCCGGATTGGACAGAGGTGATGATGTTCGTCCAATTTCCGTCGTTGAAATCAAGTTCAGCGAACACGGCATGTTCGGGACCAAAATCGGCGACGAAGTGCCCCTCCGGTCGTGATTCCTCCTCGCTCTCAAAGGGCAACACACCAGGATCGTCGACCAGCAACACGTGAGCAAGTGGAACGGTGGTGTACATCAGGGCCAGCGCGAGAATGGCCATGACGCCGTATTTGATGACCCACTTCGCACCCATTCGCACCAGGAAGAGGATGGCTGCGGTGAAGATGAAAATCATCACCAATTCAAGAAGAACAAAACGGACTTGAGTCGAACCCGACTCGCCAAAGGCTTGCAGTTGGTTGGCGTCGTAGAATGGACGGATGACCAGTCCGAGGAGGATGGTCCCGACGAACATTGCTGCCATGCCGAGCATGGACGCCCATTCGCCACGGTCTGTGGACGCCGTCTCGGTGGAGGGCATGAGAATTCCTAGAAGCGGGGACATTTGACCGCATCGGTGCGGCCAACGCCATGATGATGACCCCTCGCCCCCGGAGAGGCTCGTGGACGAGCAAGGCCCTCGCGCATGGCTGGATGCGCGACGCGCGCGCGGCATGGCCCTTGGTTTGGAAACCACGCACCGCCTTCTGGCTGCGCTTGGACGCCCCGACCGAAGGGCATCGACGGTCATCCACGTCGCCGGTTCGAACGGGAAGGGCACGGTCTGCGCCATCCTTGCTGCCGCCGCTCACGCCGTTGGGCACACCACCGTCCTGTTCACGTCGCCTCACGTGGCCCGGATCGAAGAACGGATCCGAATTAACGGCCGACCGGTGAGCGCTTCAATGTTCGACGAGGCCCTTGTTCGCGTCAAGGCATGCGCCGAAGAACTCGATCTTGAACCGACCTTCTTCGAGACGACCATGCTCGTCTCATGGGCCGTATGCGACCTGGTGAAAGCAGATGTCGTCGTCCAAGAAACCGGTCTTGGTGGCCGCCTCGACGCCACGCGAGCGACCAGAGCGGACCTGTGCGTCGTCACCTCGGTCAGCGTCGAACATGCGGCCTTGCTTGGCACCACGCGTGCCGAGGTGATGAAGGAGAAAGCGGCCATCGCCAGACCTGGAAAACCGTTGATCCTCCGCGACCCAGAGGACGATTCAGTGCTCGAAACCGCACGTCGCACGGCTCAACAGGCTGGCGCCTTCGACCTTGAGCACGAGGGTCCGGCGAGCGAGGTCATCCTCGTGACGGTACCCGGAGACCTCGACGTCCGAGAAGAGGCGACATGCCTTGCGGATGCTGCTTGCTCGGCCATCGGATGGTCGACGGGCGGCCTCTCGGACCTTGCGGCCCGTGTTCGGTGGCCGGCAAGGGCGCAATGGATCGGGACGACGTCGACCGGATGCGGGCCTATGCTCATCGACGCCGCCCACAATCCCTCTGGACTGGCGAGGGCCCTGCCTGGCTTGTGGCAAACCTTCCAAGGGCACGTCGGCGCAGGTGCATGGCGCCTGCTTTTTGGGACCTCTCCTCAAACGGACCTGGAGGACATGCTAAGGCCGTTGTTGGAGCGTTGCCGTTTGAGCCATCCCGAACGGGTCCTGCTCGTGGCGCCTGAAGGAGGGCGGATGCCCGGCATCGCTCCGGAGGTGCTTCGAGAGGTCCCTTGGTCGAGCCTCAATGAACCCGAATGCTTCGCCACGGTGGGTGCCGTCGTCCGGCACATGCGAGCCAAACCGATGCCGACCTTGGTGCTCGGTTCGCTCTACCTTGCGGGGAACGTCCTGACCGAACTTGGCTTGGACTCGGACGACGACCTCAGCCTCCTGCCCATACAAGGTTGAGGCAGAAGCCATGGAACAGAGGCACTCCTCCGAAATTCATCGTGCTCTCCGCATCGAGGCCGCTTGGCCACTTCCTTGGCTCCAAGGTCCTCTCGGCGCTTGGTTGAAACCGTAACTCAGGCCCTGTGGGTTTCGAGTCCATTCCC
>DUHU01000127.1:0-8729 GCA_013330765.1 Candidatus Poseidoniaceae archaeon
GAATAGTTGGCCCAGAACCCGGCCAAGTCGGGGTTCTCGTTGATCCCAAGAAGCATCGTGTCGATCACGTTTCCGTCGTTGTACACAGGAACGGTCACATCCACAACATCGCCCGGCTGGAGCACGACCAAACCGCCGTTGCCGGCACCCGACGCCTCAATGCGGGGCGCGTGGACATCGGACACCGAAAGGGCGAGCGTCAGGCGGGTTTCCGCCGTCCCGTCAGCGTCTGAGACCACGAGATCGACCGTGTCGGCGTGAGCAGGAAGGCCCATGCCGTCCAAACGAACCACGATCGTGGTGTTCTTGGACCACGTCGGGAAGACATTGGTGACGTTGGCGTCCAGCGCCAACACTTCCCAAGAAGGATGCAAGGAAGCGTTGTCAACCTCGACGTCGAAACTGTCGATGGAGGAACCGTTGTTGGTGATCGTGAGGGTCACGTTTGCAAAGCCGCCCGGGACAAGCACGACGTGTTGCACGTCGACTGAGAGGTGAATCGCATCGTCCGCTGCCGCCGTACCGATGAACGGACTGAGGCTGACCAGCAAGAGCGAAACCACGAGGACGACGGCGGAGCGGCGTTCTGTCGTCATTGGAACCGCTGGTGCCTCGCACCAATGCCTCTTGAGGCCACCGCAATTTCGCTTGCTTCAAGTGCGGCTTCGCGTCAACCACGAAGGGCGTCGAGAATGCTCGGGTCAAGGGCTTCCCATGGGAAGGTCCCATCGGCCCCTGCTTGACGGCCGAAGTGGCCACCAGCTGCGGTGGGTGCGTAAATCGGCTTCAGCAAGTTGAGGCGAGCCGCAATGGACGCTGGGCGGAAGTCGAAGACCTCGCGAACCAAGTCAGAGAGGGCGTTGTCGTCCAGGGTCGACGTGCCGAAGGATTCAGCCCGTAGGCTGACGGGCTCGGCCACGCCGATGACGTACGCCAACTGGATTTCGCACTTGGTGGCAAGGCCTGCAGCCACCACGTGCTTGGCGGCCCAACGTGCCGCATAAGCCGCTGACCTGTCGACCTTCGACGGATCTTTGCCGGAGAAGGCTCCACCGCCGTGGCGGCCCATGCCGCCGTACGTGTCGACGATGATTTTGCGTCCGGTCAAACCGGCGTCCGCATGCGGACCACCAGGGTCGGCAAAGCGACCGGTGCCGTTGACGACCAGGCGGTAGGTCTCGGGGAGAAGTTCGGCTGGAATGGCGTGCTCGACCACGTTGGAACGCACCTCGGATTCAACAAAGGCGCGCTCTGCCTGCTCGCTTCCGTGGACGTCAATCAGGCCGTTGTCGTGTTGGATGGCGATGACGACGGTGTCGACCACCGGCGCCTTGCCTTCTTCGTAGCGAACCGTCACCTGCGATTTCCCGTCGGGTCGGGCCCACGGCAACACGCCCTCCTCGCGCACGGCCGTGAGGCGGCGTGTCAAGCGCTGCGACAACGCCGCAGCCAGGGGGAAGTATCGTCCCTTGAGGTCGTCGTAGGCCTCGGTTTCATTGCACGCATATCCAAACATCAAGCCTTGGTCGCCTGCTCCTTGGGCCACGCCAAGGTCGTTGACACCCTGAGCGATGTTGGCCGCTTGGGTGGTGATGTGAACGTGCACGTCCGTCAAGTCGGGCGTGGTGGCGTCCATGCCGATGGCGTGATCCACATAACCGATGTCGGCAGCGGCACGGCGCGCCAAGGCTTCGTAATCCGGGGCCTCGCCGTTGAGCGACACCTCTCCTGCAAGCACGATGATGCTCTTGTCTGGCGAGCCCTTCACGAGGGTCTCAACGGCGACACGAGCGTTGGAATCGACGGCCAAACACGCGTCAACGATGGTGTCAGAGATCGCGTCGCAGAGCTTGTCTGGATGGCCTGACGTGACCGACTCCGACGTGAACAGTTCGACGGTCATGGGTGACCCGCTGAAATCCGCCCATATGAAAGGTCGCCTCATGCAATCAACGCCTCCTCAACGATGCCTTGATGAGCGTCGGAGCATGGGGGCAAGCATGGACGAGACGTGGCACCCCACGGCGTACCGCACCCACACGCTTGGTCAAATTCAGCGCGATGGCGCAGATTTGGTGGACCAAGAGGTCACCGTGGCCGGATTCCTTCACGCCAGCCGGGGCAAGGGAGCGATTTGTTTCGCCGACCTACGCGACGGCACCGGGATGACCCAGGTGTTCGCCAAAGCCGACACCCTTGGCGAGGAACAGTTGAGCCTCTTGCAGGGACTGACCCGGGAAAGCACGCTGGCGGTCACGGGAACCGTGGCTCAAAAGCGCCCGCCCAAGACGAAGGAGGGACAAGCACCCCCCCCTCCTGCTTACGAGGTTCTCGCCACGTCCATCACCGTCATCGCTGAAGCTCAAGCACCCCTTCCCCTCGGCGTTACGGACACCGTCGGCGTCGGTCTCGACACCCGCCTCGACAACCGTTTCCTCGACCTTCGCCGTGCGCACGTCAACGCCATGTTTCGACTTCGCGCCAAGGTCCTGCAATACGGCCGGGAGCACCTCATCACGGAGGGATTCATCGAGACCCACACGCCGAAGATCGTCGCGACGGCCACCGAAGGCGGAACCGACCTGTTCCCCATGACCTACTTCGAAACCCCTGCGTTCCTGAACCAGTCGCCGCAGTTGTTCAAGCAGCTGTGCATGAGCGGCGGCCTGGAGCGCGTGTTCGAAATTGGCCCTGCCTTCCGTGCAGAAAAGCACGACACGTACCGTCACCTGAACGAGTTCATCTCCTTCGACATCGAATCGTCGTGGTCGACAGACGACGACGTCATGGGCGTCCTCGAAAGGATGCTGCATCACATTTGGTCCTCGGTCGCGAGCGACCCTGCAAGCCAAGCCCACATCGCCACCATCAACACTTGGCGAGCCAGCCAGGACGAGGAACCGGTCGAAGTCATCGTTCCAGAGTTGCCCTTCCCACGTGTGGAATACGACGATGCCATTCGCATCATCAAGGAACGCGGTGGATCCATTGAATGGGGCGACGACATCGACGCCGAGAACAGCGACCTTCTGGCCCAAGGCCTCCCGCAGTTCTACTTCATCCCACGTTGGCCAATGGACCTCAAGCCCTTCTACATCCACCAGGTCGAAGGTGAACAAGGTTCCACAGGCCGGCCGTTGAGCCGAGGATTTGACCTCAACTTCGGGCGGGACGAGATGACCTCCGGCGGTCAGCGCGAACACCGCATTGACGTGTTGTGCGACAACCTACGCGACATGGACCTCGACCCTGAGGAATTCGAATTCTATGTGGCCGGCTTCCGCCACGGCGTGCCGCCGCACGCAGGCTGGGGCCTTGGCGTAGAGCGGATCCTGATGGTCTTGACCGGTGCCAAGAACGTCCGCGAGACCGTTTTGTTCCCACGCGACCGACGCCGCGTCAGCCCCTGAGCCGACAGGTTGACGCTCCCCCCCCACCACCGCCCACCGTGCGGAAGGAAATTCGCTGGGGCGACGGGCCTGACCACGTGGCGGACCTCCACCTTCCTGCCGAGGAAGGACCGTTCACCACCGATCAAGGCACGCCCGCCGTAATGCTCATCCATGGAGGCTTTTGGAAGCAAGCCTTCGACCGGTCGCTCATGACGCCGATGGCCGATGCCTTGGCGAAGGCCGGCGTGATCGTCTGGAACGTGGAGTACCGGCGCTGGAGTCCAGGTGACGAAGGGGTGTGGCAAGAATCGATCAGTGACGTCATGCGTGCTTGGGGTCATCTCGAGGGATTGGACGGCGTTGACGCCACGCGCACGGCCGTCGTAGGGCATTCTGCGGGTGGCCACCTGGCCTTGGTCCTCGCGGCCCTCGCCGATCGGCGCCCGATGTTCTGCATCACACAAGCGGCCGTGGCCGACCTTGTGGCCGCCGACGCTGCGGCGTTGTCCGACCAGGGTGACGCATGCCAGCGTTGGGTGGGGAGCAGGGTCGAGGAAGGCGCACCGCCGTGGGAGGCCCTGAACCCCATTCACTTGGTCCCAACATGCCCGGTGGTGTTGACCCACGGCGAACATGACGAAGACGTCCCCATCGCGATGAGCGAGGCCTGTGCGGAGACCTACAGCAAAGGTGGAGCGGAGGCGAGGATGCTGCCGCTGCCGGGCAATCACTACACGATCATCGACCCTCGACATGATTCTGGACGAAGGGTTCAAGAAGAGGTTCTTGGATGTCTCATGTCTGGTGGAACCAGTGGACCTTGATTTGCCCGTGTGGCAACTTAAATCCAAGGGTTTAAATACGTCGGCGGCTGAATAAGACACGTTCTTGTTCTGCTGGACGGCGACATGCCGCCGGCAACCAAGACGAGGAGCGGAAAACATGAGCGTAGAAACGGCAAACGGAAACAACAACGACAACTGTGGAGAATGTGGAGGGCACCTTCGCCTTGACCACCAACGTGGCGAACTGGAATGTGTGGTGTGTGGGCTCACCTACGACGCCCCAGCAGCACCGATGACCTTCGTTCCAGAAGGCCATGGGACCACCCGCACTGGCAACCCCTACCATCAGGAAGCCACGGGCTCCACCATCGGGACCACATACGGTGACCTGCGTGACGTACCTGCCAAGCACAGGGCCATGTACCGCAGGATGGCCCTTCACAACAAGTTCGCCAAGCCGAGCCCACCTCAGCACACGGCGGCCAAGGTGTGGGACATCATCGCTGCGGAGAACGGCCAGGCCTTGGCCAACGCCATGTACGACGCCAACTTGTTGGACGACCTGTTGCGCCCGGTCCGCCCCGACCACAAGGGCTCCACGATGACCAAGCGTGCGAAGGCGATCCTCGCGGCGGCCGAAGCCGCGGGAACGCACCTCATCCAACCGTCGGGCCAATGGTCGCGTTCGACCAGCACAGGAAAGACGCCAGAGGAGCGTGAGGCGAACAAGCTGAGCACCTCCCAGAAGGAGGCCATCCTCGCTGCGGCATGCGTCAGCATCTACGGCGCCATGTACCCTGGCGCACCCTCGAGCGTGGCCAGCGTGCAGAAGCGCCTCTTGGAAGGCTCTGGTTTGGACATGGAGGCAGCAAAGCAGCACCTCCAAAAGGCCAGCAGGGGCATGAAGCGCCACCTTCGCGACCTGTACGCGCTCGGCTTCTTCGTGCCCCGTGCCCGCAACGCTGCTGCCCACGAACAGTGGGTCGACGAGCAAGTCGGCTTGCACTTGAGTGACCTGCAGCAAGCGTTGGCAGCCGACAAGGCGCTGGTCCCATACTTGGACGACTTGATTCGCGATGCAGACCTCCGCCTCCACGCGATGAAGGGCGTGAACAAGGCGCTGGACGTGGACAGCCCGTACCTGCACCTTCCTCCCGTCAAGCTCGCTGGATTGGCGGTCTACAGCGCGCTGCACGCCGCAGGTTTGGAGCGCGGGGTCCGCGGGCGCATGGCCGAGGCTTTGGTGCTGTGCGAGGACACCATCCCGCTGCTCCGTGAGCGCTTGCTGGACGACTTCGACGAAGGCTTGGACCCGGTCGCTTAAGTCTGAGGCCCTCAAGGGCGATTCATGGACCTCCTTGGGCACGACTTCCCCTTCCACTCGCAGGCTTTGGCCGGTAAGCGCGCCCTGATCTGCGGGGCAAGCGAGGGCATCGGCGCAGCCACGGCCCGCATGATGGCCAAAGCGGGTGCCAGCACCGTGGTGGCCGCGAGGTCCATTGAGAAGTTGGACGCCTTGGTGGAAGACCTGAACGGGCTTGGCCCGGGCCCGCACACGGCGATGGTGTTGGATTTGGAGGATCTCCCTGCCGTGCAAGCGGCCGTGGAGAGCCTGCAGGAAGAAGGCCCTGTACACGTGCTGGTCAACAACGCAGGTGGCCCACCCGGGGGCGCGCTGATCGACGCTGACGTGGAGGAGTTCATCGCACCGTTCCAACGCCATTTGCACGCCGCTCACACCTTGGTCAAGGGCCTCGCGCCCGGGATGGAACAGGCAGGATACGGTCGCATCCTGCAGATCATCTCAACCTCCGTCAAGGAGCCCATCCCCAACATCGGCGTCTCCAACACGCTGCGCGGCGCCATGGCGTCGTGGGCCAAGACGCTCTCGCGGGAACTTGCCCCCTGCATCACGATCAACAACGTGCTTCCCGGGTTCACGGCGACGGGGCGGCTGAGTTCCCTCGCCAACTCCATCCAAGCCAGGACCGGAAAGAGCGCGGAAGACGTCCACCAAGGGTGGATGGATCAAGTCCCCATCGACCGCCTCATCGATCCGCTCGAGACCGCCGCCACCCTGACCTACCTCGCCTTGCCCGCTGCAGGTGCCATCCGTGGCGTCAGCCTCGCCGTGGACGGCGGCAGGCTACGCTCCATCTGAAGCGGTGCGTTCAAACGCCACCGTCGGAGCCGGAAGGCATGGACGGCGAGGTCACCACCGAACAGGCACGAGAACTGCTCGATGCCTTGGTGGAAGGCGGTGGCATGAAGCACATCGACACGCCGTTGGCCCTCCGCCTGATCCCTTTGGCGGATGAAGTCGGCCGCACAGATTTGGCGCTTGATCTCATGAACCGGGCCGAAGCCGCGGCCGCCGATGACGTCGAGAAAGGCTGGGTCCGCCTCGAGCAACTTCGACGGGACGGAAGCGACATCGACACCGTGCTCGAAATTGCCACTGAGATGGAAATCCATGAGAAAGGCGCCCGGTTGGCGGCCGCTGCCTTGCACCACGCCGCGTTGCTTCATCATGCCAAGGACTCATGGGAAGAAGCCCACGCCTTGGTCAACCGATCCCTTCGGCTGAGGCAACAAACTGGCGACGAGGAAGGACGGTCCTACGGCCTGGCCGTACGTGCTTCGTGCGAACGGGCCATGGAACTGATGACCCAAGCCATCGAGACCCAAATGGAACGTCTTGGCGTGCTTGAACGGCTGGACGACCAAGAGGGGATCATGGAAACCCTCGCGGATTTGGCGCACCTTCACGCGACCGTCGGCGAGGTGGATTTGGCCAGCGATCACCTCAACCGTTCCTTGGAACTTGCCAAGGACATGCGTGACCTTTCGGGCCAACTTGTGGCGGCGTGGGGCTTGGCCGACGTGTCAGAAATCGCCGAGGATTGGTCCAACGCGATGTTGCATCTTTCCGACGTCGTTCACGCCTTCATGGCCGTAGGACTGCCCGCTCCTGAACAGGTGCGCGAGCGCATCAAGGCGCTGACGGACCTTGCGGACCGCGCTTGACGTGCGTGCATCTCATAGGTTGCCGACCGCTGGTCGGGCCGGGTGAGGGTGTGGACCACGACATCTTCTTCTCCATCTCGCACACCCCGGACCACACCGGAACGATGCCCAGCGAGGCCGTGATGTTCGAGCACTACCTCGACCAACTCCGTTTGGCCGACGATTTGGGCTTTGGCGTGGCGTGGGTGGCGCAGGCCCATCTGTCCACCGAGGTTCAGAAGAGGAACAGCCGCCCTGTCGTGCCGCATTGGCCCGGTGAAGTGGGCCTCTGCACCGACTTTCCACAACTTGCGTTGGAATCCTTCCGAGCCACGAAGCGAATCGACATGGGCAGCGCTGTCCTGTCCATCCTCGCCTCTGGCGGCCCAATCGCGCAAGCCGAACGCATCGCAAACACCCTGACGCACTTGGAACGCATCGACGCTGGGGGCCAACGTCGCCTGCACATCGGCTTTGCATCTGGACGGTTCGAATTCATGGCTCGACCCTACGGCGTCGATGCCCGAGACGAGGTCGAACGCGCCGCGTGGCCGGCCCTCCGCGGACAGGTCTTCCTTGAGGCAGCCACGGTCTTCCTCCGTCTCCTCAACGGCGAGATCGTCAGCAGCAAAGCGGCACGACCGACCGTCTTGGAACGCGGACTCTTCCGCAGCGATGAGGACTGGACGAAGGTCCAGGAGGCGGCGGTTGAGCGCGACGGCCTTGACGCGCCCCCCGAGAAGGTTCACATCGCCCCCCGGTACGTCTTTGAGGACCTCTGTATCGTCCCCAGAAACCCACCACGAGAACGCTTGGTGTTGGTGGCTGGGACCCATGATCCGAAAGCCCAAGTCGAACTCAACGGCTTGGCTCCCGTCCGTGTGTTCAACCTCTCCATCACCTCACCGGAGGTCATCGAAGCCACGCATGAACGCATGCGCGCTTGCTTTCATCCCGACGGTGGGGCGTGGGAGCGTGGCCACATGCCGCGAACGGTCTTCGTGTTCGTCAACCACGAGGAGGGATTGGACATGGAGCAGCGAAGGGCCGCCGCTCACCAAGAAGCCGAGGCTGCACTCGCGGCCTACTGGACCGCACTCGAAGGCACCCTCGACCCGAGCAAAGTCAGCCGTGCCGCGGACAACGCCTTGATCGGCAACGTCGACGACGTGGTCGAACAATTGCTCGAGCGGTTCCATCCAGAGGACCGCGTCATGGCGTGGTTTGATTTCTTCAACCACGACAGCGAGCGCGTGAAACGCAACATGAGGGCGTACATGAACGAAGTCGTCCCCCGGGTGGAAGCCCGTCTTGCGAAGGAGGCCAGCGAATGAGCCACGACGGTTCGGCCGTGGCCCCGGGTCTCCCGGGTTCCAACCTTTACCCAAATTCACCGCTGGGTGAACACGTCGAAGGCGTCCCCACAGGCCGTGACGTGGAGTGGGAACCGCTGGTCGATTACCGGAGGAACGGCGTCTCGGAGACGACGATTCACGGCGCTGTCGCATGGGCGCATGGAAACGAAGTCATCCATTCATTTGGTGGA